>JBMYPE010000015.1:0-15464 GCA_049600015.1 Kangiellaceae bacterium | reverse complement strand
TATGTGATGCTCAAAGGAGTAAACGATACGCCTGCTCATGCCAGAGAAATGAGCCGTATTTTGAAGGATATTCCGTGTAAGATAAATTTGATCCCATTTAACCCTTTCCCTAAAACACGTTATCAAACCTCTGAACCGTCTGACATATCAAAATTTGCTGAAATATTAGTGAAAAAAGGATTTGTGGTAGTCACCAGAAGAACACGCGGAGATGATATTGATGCAGCCTGCGGGCAGTTAGTTGGTGATGTCAATGATCGTACTAGGAGAGAAGCGCGCAAACGGCAAAAAGAAGAACGTATCAAGGTGAAAAACCTCAGCTAAAATGTTACACACTCTGTGGTTCGATCTCTGTTAGTTATGGATTATTGTGGTATGATGAAATTATCAACTAATTCATATAATATACCCATTATTTATCGGACAATGCCTTGACTAAAAATGGCATATAGCACTGAGAACTTTACCTAGGATAAGCGAAAATGCTAACTAAATTTCTTAATATTTTTGTACTGTTGTTATTAGTTTCCGCCTGTCAAACTTCCTCTACTTCAAAGACGCAATCTTCAAATGCGTCTAGCTCAAATTCTTCCGGTGGCGATTTTGATGAAGAGAAAGCGGCGCAAATAAGATTAAGTGCCGGGTTGCAGTATTTGAAGGCTGGTAGCCTTAAAAATGCGAAACGTCACTTAGATAAAGCATTAGAGTTTGGGGCAGATACCGGCGCTATTCATTTTGCGCTCGCATATTATTATGAACAGGTTAAAGAATTTAAAAAGTCTAGCAAGGCTTATAAAAAAGCGCTAAGAATTGAGCCGAAAAACCCCGATTTTTTAAATGGCTATGCCTCTTTCCTTTGTGGACAAAAAGATTTTGAGCAAGCCGATGACTATTTTGCAAAAGCAATCAGCACTCCCGTATACCCAGAAATAGCCTCTGCCTACTTGAACGCTGGCGTTTGCGCAAAACGAAATAACCAACCTGAAAAAGCAGGGGAATACTTCAGAAAGGCGCTAAACCGCAATGGCAATATACCTCAAGCATTGCTGGAAATGGCAAAGCTCCTATTTGATGAAAAAAAATATGAGCGCTCTACCGCTTACCTTAAGCGCTACGAATCTTTAATTTCCCAACCAACTGCTGATGCTTTATGGCTAGGGTTGAGAGTATCGTTTTTTCAAAAAGATAAAGATGCAAAAGCCAGCTACGCCAATAAACTGGAACAGTTATTTCCTGATTCAAATGAAACGGCACTCTACTTAGATAACAAAGAACAATGGATGTGAAGCCCATAAAATAAAAACAATTAGGTCACTCAGCATCATGAATAGTAAAAACACATCATCAAGCGATAATATTAATAAAGATCAAACCATTAATATTGGCTCCTTACTGGCAGAAGCTAGAAATAATTTAGACTTATCCATGGATGACATAGCCTCACATTTAAATTTGTCTATCGAAATAATTAATCAACTTGAAGATAACCAGTTTTCGGGATCGTTACCTCTTGCGTTTATGAGAGGTTATGTCATTTCCTACGCTATGAAAGTTGGACTGGATGTGGAGCTAATTAAAACCGCTTTTGATAATCAAGTGGGAGAAGATTCAGTTTCTCTTAAACGTGTTGAGTCATTATCCGTTTTTGAAAAAAATCGAAATAAATTTAATAGCAATAATCCCTCGATTAAGATAGTGACCTTTTTAATCATTATGGTGATTCTATTTTTTGTGGGACGAGCAGGATGGGAAAAATATAAACCTTTAATTATGTCCGATGACGCTTCAGTAATGAATGAATTTGATTCGGTTGAACCGAATGCCAGCCAAGGAACTGTAGATTTACAGTTAGATGCTAACGAAACAAAGGTTGATGATTTTTCAGCTGAGATAGATGGGAGCGTTACAGAATTTGAATCAGGAAATTCAGAAGAAGTTGTTTCTAACCCGAAAGCCTCAGAGAGCCTTGAACATAATGTAGAATCGAGTTTAAGCTCAGGTGTTTCTGATTCAGGAGATTCTAGTGCTGAAAACCAAATCAATGTCGAAAGTGTGAATGTTGAAGTGGCAGACGAGCTATCGACTGAGTCTTTAACGCTGAGTTTTTCGGACGAATGCTGGGTTCAAATTATTGATGCATCTGGCAACGAATTAGCTTTTGGAATTAAAAAGTCAGGTAAATTAATGAGCTTGCAAGGTGTCCCTCCTATTTCCGTTGTGCTAGGTGATCCTTCTGTTGTTGAATTAACATTCAAAAACGAACCTATTGAACTTTCCCATTATCGCGCGAAACGTCGAGCAAATATTATTTTAGAGTAAAAAATCATTAAAAAACTACAACTCTAAATAAAAAGCAAAAGAGATATATTATTTATGAAAGGTGAGTCCTGGATCAAACGTCGTAAAAGTCGAAAAATTATGGTTGGAAATGTGGCCATAGGCGGTGATGCTCCCATCGCAGTTCAAAGTATGACCAACACTGATACTTGTGATGTTGCTGCGACACTTGAACAAATTAAAAGAATAGAGGAAGTTGGTGCCGATTTAGTGCGAGTTTCTGTTCCGACTATGGAAGCGGCGGAGGCATTTAAAAAGATCAAACAAAGCGCACAAATTCCGCTTGTAGCGGATATTCATTTTGATCATAAGATTGCGTTAAAAGTGGCTGATTATGGTGTAGATTGTCTAAGAATAAACCCTGGAAATATTGGTAAAGAAGATCGTGTGCGAGCAGTGATAGAAAAAGCGCGAGACATGAATATACCCATTCGAATTGGTGTTAACGCTGGCTCGTTAGAAAAAGATTTACAAGTTAAATATGGCGAGCCAACACCGGATGCGTTAGTTGAGTCAGCATTTAGACATATTGATATTTTGGATAAATACGACTTCCAAAATTACAAAATAAGTCTTAAAGCATCTGATGTTTTTATGACAGTCTCCGCATACCGAAAACTCGCTAGTCAAATTGAACAACCGTTACATTTAGGTATCACAGAAGCAGGTGGTCTGCGATCGGGCTCAGTTAAGTCGTCTGTCGGTTTGGGATTACTTTTGTCGGAAGGGATTGGCGATACCATCAGAGTTTCACTCGCAGCCGATCCAGTAGAAGAAATAAAAGTAGGCTATGATATTTTAAAGTCCTTGAGTTTACGCCAACGTGGAATCAACTTTATTGCGTGTCCTTCTTGCTCTCGACAAAACTTTGATGTGATTAAAACCGTTAATGAATTAGAAATGAGACTAGAAGATGTGCGAGAAGCGATGGATGTGGCAATCATTGGATGTGTTGTAAATGGCCCAGGTGAAGCTAAGGAATCTGATATTGGATTAACCGGCGGGGCAAAAGGAAGTTTACTATATCAAGATGGCGAAAAAAGTCATAAAATTGATAATGCGGAACTTGTAGACTCTATAGAAAAATCTGTGAGAGAAAAATTAGCAGCAAGACAAACTGAAATTAATAATAAAAGTAAAGGCGAAAATATTATTAAATTAGGTACATAAAACTAGCGACTTAAAAAAATATTTATTAGTGACATTTGAACATGCTATTTACGCCATTCAAAAATAAACTCCGCGCCTCCTAAATTAGATTGTTGTGCATAGACTTGCCCTTTGTGTAAGTCTGCAATGCGTTTTACTAATGATAACCCTAGTCCAAATCCCGTATTTTTTTCATCATTTGGAATCTGGTAGTACGCATCAAATATTTTTCCCAGTTGGTTTTTCTCGATCATCTTTCCATCATTGGCAATACATATTTGATAACTATTTTTTGATTCCACAAATTTTACAATGACGTTTTGCTCTCCGTATTTACAAGCATTGACTATTAAGTTTTGAATGGCTCTTTCTATTAAAATTGAGTCACAAAGTACGGAATGCGATTGACTAGTGTTCACAAATTTAATGTGGTGTTCGGGAAAATTTTTTGTCAATCGTGCACATAGAAGATCCAATAGAGAACCGAGATCTCCTTTAGATAATTGCGCTTTAAAAGCCTGATTATCGATGGACGCATAACTTAAAATCTCAGCAATGAGTTGATTCATTTCTTCAATATCTTCCTCAGCGCTTTCAATTTGTTGAACCATGATCTGTTGGTCTTTCGATTCTTTAGCTAATTGCAGGGCAAACCTAATTCTTGCTAATGGTGTTCTTAATTCGTGCGATATTGAATTTGCCATTGATTTTTCATTCTCTAACATCCTTTTTATTTTGTTAACCAATTGGTTATACGCTCGAGCTAAATCTGCTATTGGGGAACTGCTTGGAAAATCCAATCTTGATTGCCAATTTTCTTCATCAAAGTTCTTTAGTGCTTTTTGTAACAGGTTTAAATCTTTTGAAAGAGGCCAAATCCAATAAAAAATCACTAAAGCGACTAAGGCATAGAAAGAAATTAAAAAAAGAGCTTCAAATTGGTTGCTTTCCTCAAAACTTAGTAGCTCATGATTTTCAGGTAATTGTATTTGTATAATTTTATCAATTTCAGTTAGATAATAATAAACCGAGACACGATCTTTGCCATTGATGGTTTGATTTAAAGTGATAGGGTTGTTTGTTTTAAAAGTGTCTACCGGAATGCTATCTTTTGACAATAAATTTATTGCTAGCTTAAGCTCACTGCCTAGTTCAATGAGGTATTGTGTTATCTTCGTTATGTGATTATTGTCAGGTTCAATTTCTTTGATTTGAAAGGCAACGGATGAAATGAGTAAATCATATTGACTAAGGTTTTGTCGAGTATTTGTTTTTGTAGAATACGAGCTTTCTGACATTAACTGCTGAACACTATCATTTTGCCACACCCAATTGATTCCTACGCCAATAGAAATTATTGATGTGACAATTAATAAATAGAGCCGGATGAATAAATTTTTTACCATGCATCAGCCACAAATAAATAGCCTTTCCCCCAAACAGTTTTAATGCGAAATGGTTCTTCGGGGTTGTCGCCTAATTTACGTCTAAGTTGAGATATCCTCACATCCATCGTTCGATCCAACCCATCATACTCACGGTTGTAAAGATTTTTAAAAAGGTAATCTCTGCTCAGGATGGTTCCAGCTTGGCCTGCAATAGTTTGTAACAGTTCAAACTCATGAGATGATAAAATAACTTTTTCATTATCATAAAAAACATCGCGTGAAGAAAGGTCTATCTTTAAATCGCCAAAACTAAGTTGAGTGACAGCTTCGGTTTTTTTTGTTTGCGTGCGCCTCAGTAGTGCATTTATTCGAGCTAGTAAGACTCTGGGCTCTGCAGGTTTGATCACGTAATCATCAGCACCAAACTCTAACCCTAATACTTGATCAAAATCTTCGTTTCTAGCTGTGAGCATGAGTATTGGCTGTAAAAAAGTAGGACGAATTTCTTTGCAAATACTAAGGCCGTCTTTACCTGGCAAGTTGATATCCAAGATTAACAAATCGGGTTGGTATTGACCAAGGGTCGCGATTGCCAAGTCACCGCGCATTTCAATGCGGACATCAAAGCCCGATTGAGTTAGATACTGCTTTACTAATTGAGCTAGCTTTTCGTCATCTTCAACTAGCAGTATTTTTTTAAGTTCTTTCATTTTGTTGTTCTATGTTTAATAACTGATATGTGTGTGCAATGTAACAAAAAGAGCATTAATAAAAGCTCCAAGGGTTGCGTCTTTTTTTACGATATTTTACTAATTTTAAATATAGACTAAATGGGGCTGAGTATATTAATTGATTAGTTTTTTGATCTTTTAATTGAAAGTTGACATTACGTTCAATGTCTATCGAAAAGCTTTCCGTAATCATTTCAGTATTCTGCCAACAAGCAAGTGTACGATTTTGCTCATCAATGATAAGACACACATCTTGTTTGTTCTTTAATTTCCATTGAACGTCTATTGTTGCTTCGCACACATCATTTTTTTTATCTACCACACAACTTTTGGGTTTGATGAACAAGCCATAAATGACGTCGTTCGCATGCACTCTACTCGCTAAATTTATGCACAGCAAAAGACCACAAATTACACTGGTCGTGAATTTGATTGAGAACCTTTTATTTATTTTATTAGTAGTCAAATTAATGGTCTAACAATTTAATATTATTTAATCATTCCAGTGAAAATATTTGCCGATAAAAAAAGTGATGATTCTGTCGTCTTTCAATAGTGGACTTTGGTTGATGCCACTATCTAATTGCTGGATTTCTAAACTCATTCTCCACGCATCTTTATGGTGACTTGTTTTTAGCGCAAACCTTATAAATGGGCTGATGCTCGAACTGGCGTCATATGAGCCTCTATTGTCAATAACTTCATTCTCGTCAACGCCGTAATAGTAATCAGTTAGCGTTTCATCTTTCCAGGTTAAACCAAAGGTGGTAGAGAAATAATCATTCGCTTTATATTGATAGGCAAAACGAGCTTCCGACCCAGAGTGTGTGTTGCTGATATCGGATAACAAGCTAAACTGTATTTGGCTTTTCTGCCATAAATAAGAGTACTCAACACCGCCCAGATAGGAAAACTCACGATCAGAAACTTCTTGCGGATCGATTTCTGTAAAATTATCTTCTTGTGTATTTAACCCAGCAGTTTGGGTTTGTGCCCCAATATCCACAAATATATTACTGGGATCCCAGCGATTAAAAAATACGCTATCATAGCTAGGTGTCGCTAATAAATTTAATTGACTTACGTCTGAGTCATACAAGTTATAGCCAAAATCCAAATTCTCAATAAAGAAATTATTACCGTAATAACTGACCTGTGGTAATAAAATGAGCGGAATATTATTACTGTTGTTGAGAGGATTAGTTCTCACTCCAATTCCCACTCCAAGTGCAAAATTCCATTCGCCCACTTGAGTACAATCTTCACTCTTGAGCGCTTCTTTTGCTTCACAACTGTTTTTTGCATTCAACGGCAGAGGCTTTATCCACAATGTTGATATGAATAATATGCATAGCATAATAAATCGCCGCTCTATTATAGAAGCAGATTGCGATTGTTTTTTATGTATGTCAGTCATTATTTTCATTGGTTTCTATTATGAACCAAAATAGCGTTTAACATCCTCATTTATTTATTAATTTTTTGTGAAAAACTGTAATGATTGAATGGTAGATTTGCATATGAACGGACACAAATTAACAAATAGCTAGATAACTCCAACAGATTAAAACGAGTAATTCTCTTAAAATGTGTGTGTCATTGATAAAAACACTCAGTAGGAGAAGGTCATGAGTCAGATAAAAGCTCAAGTTAATCCAGAATCAAATTACAAAATTTCAACATTGGCATCCACATTAAGTATATTTTTAGCTTTAACTGCTTGCAGTAGTGATGATGCTGAAATTAACACAGATTATTCTGCACTAAATAAAACAAGTGTATCTGAGAAGCCTTTAATACAACCGGTAAATTCCGCGTTTGAGCAGTATGTCAAAAATGGTATACGTTTGCGTCTAGTCGCACCAGATTATCCGGTCGCCTTGGCATCGGTGGCAGAGGACAATAGTAATGTGTCGATAAGTAGTTTTTCGACGACTAATGTGCACGAAATTGGGGTTGATGAAGCAGACAGGCTCAAGTTTGATGGTGAATATTTATATACAGTCGCATTTGCAGGTTATCAAGATATCGATAATGATATTCCCACGGATACAAGTTATGCACAACAAAACTCAATTCAGATCTATAAAACCGACCCGAGTGTTCCAGAAGCTGAAGTGGTAGCAAGCATCAAAGGGGACAACGATAATGTCATTATCTCGGATTTATTTTTGCGAGCAGATGAAAACCAACTCGTGTCAGTTTCAAATACGCAATTTTATATTTGGGACGCATTTTTTGCCGATAGTGACTGGTTATGGAATAGCGGCAAAACTCAAATAGAGCTATATGACGTGAGTGTACCTGAGTCGCCTATCACTCAGTGGAAAATAGAAATTGAAGGCAATCTGGAAGGAAGTAGACGAGTGGACAACCATCTCTATCTAGTGACTAGATACATTCCCAACATCGCGGACATTAATTACAGTGCATCGACTGATGAAGAGAAAAAGGCAAATGAAAGACTAATATTGAATACACCAATGTCTGATTTATTACCCCACTATCAAACCAATAATGGTGCTATTCGTTCGTTAGTTTCTGCGGAAGACTGCTTTGTCGCAGAAGATACGGCGTCCACTGATGGTTATGCCGACGTAGTTACCTTGACGGCTATAGATTTGGATAGTCAAAGTGTTTCGTCATCTGTTTGCTTAAATGTAAATGTGCAAGGTATCTATTCTTCCACCAGCGGGTTTTATATTGGTGGTTCGTCTTCGGAACCTTGGTTTGATTTTTCCAATCTTTCAGCGGTACACAAATTCGCTTTAAATAATGGCGATATACAATACAGAGCAAGCGGAGCAGTTCCAGGTTACCTTGGTTGGAGTCAGCCGTCTTTCAGAATGAGTGAATTTAACGGAGATTTGCGAATCGTCACAACTGATTTTAATGGTTTTACTGGTTCTCCAACTCATCAACTTAATATCTTAAGAGAAGATGGAAGCAGTAAATTGCAAACAATTGCCTCTTTGCCAAATGAAACTAACCCGGAACCAATAGGAAAAGAAGGTGAAGACATTTTTGCAGTTAGGTTTAGCGGTGATAAAGCCTATGTCGTCACTTTTCAAAGAATTGATCCACTCTATGTAATCGACTTACAAAATCCAGAGCAGCCACAAATAGCGGGCGAACTAGAAATTCCAGGTTTTTCAAGATACCTACATGAACTCGAAGAAGGTTGGCTTCTAGGGATCGGAAAAGAAGTTATTGATGGAAGTCAGCAAGGTGTTAAAGTCGAGTTATATGATGTTCGTGATTCGTCACAACCCAAAGTTGCTAGCAGTTTGATATTTGGAGACTCAGGTACTCACTCAGAAGCTTTGTGGGATTTGCGTGCTATTAGTTTGTTAAACGTCGATGACAATAATAAGCGCTTGGCTTTGCCCATTAATATACGCAGCACAGATGACAATGGAGTTAGTCAATGGACTGAAAGCGGCTTGTTTGGAATAAACATCATTAAAAATGGCAATGCTGAATTGGGTATAGAAATGAGTTTAGCATCAAGCGGTAAATTAATCGCAGAAGAAGCTGATAGTAGTGTCAATCAACCACAAACTTATTCGTTGTTTAGTGGAATAGGGCGTAGTGTATTATTGAATGAATCGGGTAATGATGCTCTTTTTTATCTTCACGGAAATCAGGTGATATCAACTCGGTGGGGTGTTTGGGAATAGAAGTTCTATTAGAAATTGTCTGTTTTCCTGTTGTTTACCCCCAGCTACTTCAGTAGTTGGGGGATTTTTGGTCGCTTATACCGCCATATCCTTTAGTTTCTTTAAAGGGCGCACTTTAACTTGAGTTGAGGCTGGCTTTGCTTTAAACATTGTTTCTTCACCAGTAAATGGGTTAATTCCTTTTCTAGCTTTAGTTGCTTTCTTTTTAACAGTCGTTATTTTTAACATTCCAGGCAGTACAAACTCACCACATGCACGCTTTTTGATGTGACGTTCAATTAAATCACCTAATTCATCAATAACGGATGCCACTTGTTTTTTTGATAACTCAGTCGACTCTGCTAGTTCTGCAATAATCTGAGTTTTAGTATATCGATCTTTAATTAGCTTTGGTTTTGAAGCCGCCATATAGATTCCTATTAGTTAAGTTTTGGTTAAATGGTTAATTGATCGCCGATCGACCAATAACATCAGGATGCTTTGTACCTAACTTTTAGGCTTAAATAAAGGAATTTTGTTAAATTCAGGCGAAAAAAAGTGCTTTATTAAATATTAAGAAAAAAATCAAAAAAAGTGCAATCAAAAGATGATTTTTTGAACAAAATGTAGCACAATGCGCGCGGACTGAGTCAGGATACATTCTTGGCCTTCAGTTGTTAAAAATTATAGCTAATAGCCAAGCGATAATTTTTAACTTGCGCTAGCTTTACCGCCCCAATTCCCTATCGGTATGTAAATTAGCCAATTTTAGCTAAAACACAATTTAATATGTTGAGAAAAAGGTTGTGAAGATACGGAGTTTTCTGTAGAATTCGCGCTCTTTTTTTGGTGTGTGGAATAAACTTTCACCAATTCAAAAAAAGAAATACCGCCAAAGTGCGCACCATTAGGTGAGTAGCCACATTTTCAAGTGTTAAATCACTTTTAGGCTGAAAAGACATTAGAAAGTAAACAAGTTTGTAAATATAACGATTGTGACCTGTTCACTTTATTCGGTAGAGAAAGAATTAAAGGCAAAGAGCCTAATTTGGAGCTAAGAATGAGAACTTTTAGTGCAAAACCAGAATCTGTAAAACGCGATTGGTTCGTAGTTGATGCAGACGGTAAAACACTTGGCCGACTGGCTACGGAAATTGCGCGTCGTTTACGCGGAAAACATAAAGCAGAATACACACCTCATGTAGACACTGGTGACTATATTGTTGTTGTTAATGCAGAAAAAATTGCGGTAACAGGCAATAAAGAAGCTGATAAAATGTATTATCGTCATACTGAATTTCCTGGTGGAATTAAAGGTATGAGTCTTGGTAAGTTACGAGATAAGGCACCTGAACGTATTTTACATTTAGCGGTTAAAGGAATGATACCGAGTAATCCTCTTGGTAGAGAGTGCTTACGCAAGCTAAAGATTTTTGTTGGTCCTGAGCATACCCATCAGGCACAACAACCTAAAGAATTAAACATATAGTTGGTGAATGAATATGGCTGATACACAATATTACGGAACAGGTCGTCGTAAGAGCTCTACAGCTAGAGTTTTTTTACGTCCAGGCAAAGGTAACATCCTTGTTAACCAATTACCTTTAGACGAGTATTTTGGTAGAGAGACTTCTAGAATGGTTGTTCGTCAACCGCTAGAGCTTACTGAGAATGTTGAAAACTTTGACGCATACGTGACTGTTAGAGGTGGCGGAGATACTGGTCAAGCGGGTGCTATCCGTTTAGGTATTACTCGTGCTTTAATGGAGTTTGATGGCGAGTTGCGTTCATCTTTACGTTCTGCGGGTTATGTTACTCGTGATGCTCGTGCAGTAGAGCGTAAGAAAGTTGGTCTTCATAAAGCTCGTAAGAAGCCACAATTCTCGAAACGATAAAGTTTTTTTGGTAGTTGAAAGGCTTTTAAAGGCAGTTTATGCAAGGCATATTTGTCTTTATTTAAAAAGATCAAAACCACTCGCTAATATGTGAGTGGTTTTTTATTGTAAACCCTAAAAAATAAGGCTTTTTAAGTTAAATAGCTAGCGACTAACCGTTGCTTTTGTTATCATGCCCCGCTTAAAAATTGACCAACTTCAATTTAGTAATAAATCTATCACAAATAATCAAACTTCAACCCATATACAAGCAACCAAATTATAAAGAGGAACATTGAGTGGATCGTGCGGAATTAGAATTACAACTCGAGGTCTGGAAAGATCTTGCAATAAGCAAACAAATGTTAATTGGCGCCGCAGCTGAAGCCCTTAAAATAAGTCCTGATTGCAGTATGGAAGAAATCAAAGACGCGTTCGAAAAAGCGACTAAGCGCGCGACAGAAGCGGATAAGAATATTGCCGAAGCTCAAGAAGAAGCCTCCGCGGCAATTGCAGCAATGGAAGTAAAGGTAAAGGAAAGTGATATAGCACACGCAAAAGCTATGGAAGCATCTGAGAAGGCCCATGAAGAAAGATTAGCTGCAGAACATAGAGTGAATGCAGGAAGAGAAGCAAATTCTGATGCATTAAAAAAAGCGAAGGCAGAAATTGCAGAAAAAGACAAAGCACTTAAGCAAATTAAAAAAACGCTTAATGACTCTCCTGAGAATGTTGTTAAAAAACTTAAGGCACTTAAAAAAGAAAAAATGGATGAAGCTAACTTGCGTAAAAAAGCGGAAGATGATGCAAGAAAGCAAAAGAAAGAAAAACAAAAGGCAGAACAAGATTTTAAAGACTTGGAATCAAGCTTAGAGCAATCAGCTAAATTGGTGGAACAAATCAGAGAGTTGAAGAAGTTTAGCGAAGCTCAGTATGATCAATTGAAAGAGCTAGTTGAAGATAAAAAATCATTAGAAAAAACACCATTATTAGATGAAGACTTGTTAGAAGCTGTGGAAGCATTAGCAAGTAAAAATGAAAAAGACTCCAAAGGTGATGAGAAAGGAGCAAAAGATAAGTCTTCAAAAGAGAAAGACACCAAAAAATCAGCAACAAAGAAAAAAGCAGTAAAAAAGAAGGCTAAGAAAAAATAGCAGATTAGATATAGTGATTTAAAAAAACCGCTTTATTGCGGTTTTTTTGTTCCCAAAGCACTACTTTGTTCAATCTAATTAAACAAAAAAGCATGAAATAAATTTTAAGTTTTTCGTTAATTAGTTATTTAAAATCAGTTTCAATGTTAAAATACACTAGAGGGTCAACTGGACAGTCGCTGCTTATTGCTTTTCAAGTATTTAACTTGTATTAGTATTTAAGGGGAGGAAAGTCCGGACTTTAAAGAGTAGAGTGCCCGGTAACGCCTGGGCAGTGTAAACTGACGGCAAGTGCAGCAGAAAGCAAACCGCCATTTATTGTGATATTAATTTGTTTACATTAATTGGTAAGGGTGAAAGGGTGCGGTAAGAGCGCACCGCGCTGGTGGTAACATTCAGCGGCAAGGTAAACCCCACTCAAAGCAAGACCAAATAGGGTTCCGTGTAGCTTTTAATGTTCGCATTAATTGACTACTGAGGCGTTACTCGCGTTGGAACCGGGTAGGTCGCTTGAGCCATAGAGTGATTTATGGCCTAGACGAATGACTGTTCACGACAGGATCCGGCTTATAGGTTGACCCTCAATTTCTACTCTCATCTGGGTTGCAGCAGTGTTTTCACTGACCGCAATATCAACTCTCTCTTTAAGCCTGATTTTTATTTATCACAAAATTACGTATAATCATCCACTAATTTTTGCTATCTCATTGCAATAAAGTTCATTTTTAAGTACTCATTAATTTGATTTTTGGAAAAAATATGAAAAGTCTCTCAATCACCTTTATCTCATTAGTTCTCATTTGTTTCTCAAACTATAGTGATGCAGAAACAACTTTAGCTAAGTTGGTTAAAAGTAATAAAATCCATAACGGCTTTATTGCTTACTTATTTGATGAAAAGAACGGAAAAACTTATTTAAAAATCGATAAGAGCAAGTTTCTTAAGAAAGATCAAACGCAAGAATTTTTATATCAAACTAGTTTACCGCAAGGGCTAGGCTCTAATGATATTGGCTTAGATCGCGGTCAATTGGGTGACATTCATTTAGTAGAATTTGAAAAAGTTGGAAATAAACTTTTACTCGTTGCTAAAAATACGAAGTACAGAGCAAACTCTAACAATAAAAAAGAAGCTGAGTCGATTAAAGAAGCATTTGCCAGTTCAATTTTATGGAGTTTTCCGGTAGTCGAATCAAATCAGAATTGGATACTGGTTGATGCATCTGATTTCATATTGCAAGATATACACGGTGTTGTTCGAACGCTTAATAGAAAAAAACAAGGCAGTTACAAACTAGATAAATCGCGCTCCGCCATTTATTTGCCGAGAACAAAGGCATTCCCAAACAATACAGAACTCGAAGCGCGAATTACTTTTACTGGTGATAAGCCCGGACAATTTGTAAGACAAGCTAGCATAGCACCTAATAGTATTTCACTTAGAATGCATCATAGCTTTATTAAGTTACCAGATGCTGGATACCAACCCAGAAAGTTTCATTCACAAAGTGGTTTTTGGTCTTTTGAGTATCAAGATTACGCGCAACCCATTAATCAGCCGGTCACTCAGCGTTTTATTCCAAGGCATCGTTTACAAAAAAAATATCCTAATAAAAAATTGAGTGAAGCGGTACAACCGATTATTTATTACCTAGATCCCGGTGCACCAGAACCCGTTAAAACAGCCTTATTAACAGGTGCTAAATGGTGGAATCAAGGGTTTGAAGCAATTGGATATAAAGATGCATTTCAAGTAAAAATTCTACCAAATGGTGCTGATCCAATGGATGTGCGTTACAACGTCATTCAATGGGTGCATAGAGCAACTCGTGGCTGGTCCTATGGCGCCGGGGTGACCGATCCAAGAACGGGTGAAATTATCAAAGGGCATGTCACATTAGGATCACTTCGAGTAAGACAAGATTATTTAATCGCGCAAGGAATGTTATCTAAATTCGAGAATTCGGAAGAAGATCAAGAGTTAATGGAACTTGCTCTCGCAAGAATTAGACAATTATCTGCACACGAAATAGGGCACACTCTAGGTTTAGCTCATAATTTTGCTGCCAGTAGTTACGGGCGTGCATCAGTCATGGATTATCCGCACCCATTTTTTGAGTTAAACGAAAATAAAATTAGTGCAAAGAATGCTTATGTAGATAATTTAGGTGCATGGGATAAAGCAGTGATAGCTTACGGATATCAAGACGATGGAAGCGACATCGCGCTGGCGAAATTAATTAAACAAAATCAAGAAAAAGGCATGATTTTTATCTCCGATCCTGACTCTCGCCAAATCAGCAATTTACAGCCGAAAGCCAGTCTTTGGGACAATGGTTCTAATGCTACAAAAGAACTAATTCGAATGGCCAAAGTAAGAAAACAAGCATTACAAAATTTTGGAATAAACTCTTTGCACTCAGGAAGACCATTGTCTGATTTACAAGAAATTCTCATTCCTGTTTTTTATTCTCACAGATTCCAAGCAACTGCTACAGCCAAGTTAATTGGTGGTATCAATTATCAATATAAAATCAAAGCAAATGACTCAAACGATTTTTCAGGTAAAATGGTCGAAGCAACAGAACAAAGAGCAGCGATTGAAGCTTTGCTCAGTACCTTATCGCCAGAGTTTTTAAACATTAATGACAAACTAAATAATATTATATTACCCAAATCCTATGGCTATCGTAACTCGAGAGAAAGCTTGAGAGGAAATACTGGAGTAAGTTTTGATCGAGTTGCGTTGGCAGCGGCATCCGCTCAACACAGTTTGTCCCTGCTGTTAGAGTCAACTCGATTAACTCGACTAGCACAACAAAACTCAGTCAATAAGAATATTCCATCAATAATCGAGTTAGGCGAACTTCTACATGAAAATTTTTGGAATAATGGTAAGTCTGCCAATAAAGGAATTCTAGCTCAGATAAAACAGCAAATGATTGATCTCTACTATTCAAATTTGCTCAATTTATTACACAGTGAAAAAGTTAATTTTAAAGTGAAAACTGAGGTGTTAGTCATACTAGAAAAAGAGGCAAAATATTTACAGAAAAAAATGAAAAAATTAAATTTGAACTCTAGTAATTATGGATTTGTAAAATATCAAACTCAAAGGTTGAAAGACAGAGCAATTAAAAATTTGAAATCCGAATCACTCATTAAGCTACCAA
>JBMYPE010000014.1:0-15549 GCA_049600015.1 Kangiellaceae bacterium | reverse complement strand
AGGAAGTCTTCCTATAAGAGGAAATTGCGAAAGTACTGAGGAGATATTTATAATTTTTCCACCCTTTTTTTTTATCATTTGATTACCAACTAATTTTGAGAAATAAATATAACTAAATAATTTAATCTTTATAGGATGATACTCATAAACAAACAGGAGATTGCCATGATAAAACCTAATTTCTTACTCGCGCTTGCTGTCGGGGCGGGACTAACTTTTTTAACTCTCGGCTGTTCAGATGATGACACGGATAATTCTTCTACTGAAACCACAGCTACAATTCCTGTTAGTTTAAGAATGACAGCGAACTACGATTTATTGACTGGTAATATACCTTTACCCAATGACTTGTTATTTAACGGATCGACTGATCTAACATTAAACCCGCCTGCTTTAGATGAAGCTAATTTTTCTGATCCTACCGCTGCTTTGTCTACACTTGATGGTTGGTCAGCCGTCGCGCCATTTGCGATTAATTTTTCAAGTCGAGATCCTGACCTAGCACTTGATGGTTCAACAGTAATTGCCGGAACCTCAGTCAGAGTGTTTAAAGTTAACACCTTTAGGCCTGATATTAATGCTGGTTTGGTTGATGAAGACGGTGAGCCATTGCCAGCTGCCGGCGTGATTGTTCCAAGTGGGCCAGTCACGAGTGTTGAACGAGAATTGGTTGGTGGGGTCGAGTTTGTCGCCACTCAAGCATCTGCTACCAGTATTGCCATTCTCCCGACCGTACCATTGGAACCTCAAGCTGGTTATATGGTGATTGTAACTAATGATCTAATGGACACGGACGGACTTGCAGTTTTGAATGATTTTCAGTTTGGTGTGGTTCGATTACCAACACCTACAACTGAAGAAGCTTTGGTGCCGGTTCAAAACTTAGTTCAAGCAATGCTTAATTCTGCGAATGCTTTTGATTCAACACTATCATTTCAAAATGTAATCTTAGCCTACCAATTTACAGTTCAATCAGTGGGAGACGTAATGGAAACCGCTAAGTTAGTCCATGTTGATGGTGCTGTAGCGACAGCGGTTGGAACTGCATTGGCAACGGGTCAGCCAGTTACTGGCGCCCTAACAGGCAGTTTCACTGCTATTGGTGATACAACGCCTTTTACAGGTGGTGGACTTGCTGATTTATATAAAGGTTCATTAACAAACCTAACTTACCTTTTAGGCGCTCCAACTGCTGAAAACCCAGCTGCTCCACTAAACACCCATTGGAAAGCTGCAGAAGAATTACCAATCGGTCCTGAAGGTGCATTAGTACCTAATCCATTTGGTGATAATTTATCTTACGCAAATGTATTGCCAAGAGCTAATGGAGTGGAGACTGTACCATTACTAGTTTCAATGCCTAAATCAGAATCCTGCCCGAAGCCTGCTACGGGTTATCCGGTCACTATTTTTCAGCATGGTATTACCTCAAATAGAACTGCCTTATTAGGTATAGCCGATGCCTTGGGTGCAGCCTGTCGAGCTGCTGTTTCGATGGATTTACCTCTTCACGGTATCGCAGAAGATAACGCGGTTCATCAAGGGCTTCTAGCGTCGAGTTTAGACGGTTTATTTGAAGGATATACAGCTGGAGCTTTACGAGAAAGAACTTTTGGAATGGACTTTCTAGATAACGCAACTGGCGCACCTACAGTTGATCCTGATACTGGCTTACCTGGTGATGGGATTCCAGATCGTTCAGGCGCGCATACAATTAATTTAGCTTACCTATTAACCGCTAGAGACAATAACCGTCAAGCAGTTTTAGATCTGTTGCGTCTTGAACAAGCGATAGCTTATATGGATGTAGATGGAGATGGCATTCCAGATTTTGACGCAGCTGATTTAGGATACATAGGCCACTCATTAGGCGGTATTGTGGGAACAGGTGTTGTAGCTTATTCTGGTAGTAACACTTTTTTAACTGGCCAAGAAGTAAGTACTCCGTTAATTAAGTCATCTGCACTAGTCAATCCCGGTGGCGGAACGATTGCGATGTTGCTCGCATCTGAATCTTTCGGACCAGGAATTAGAGCTGGATTATCTGCTGCTTTTGGTTTGGAACAAGGTACTCCAGAGTACGACGCACAATTAGCAGCCTACAGTTTTGCAGCGCAAACAATTGTTGACTCGTCAGATCCAGTTAATTTAGCGGCGCTAGCTGTCACCAACAATGTACCTACTTTATTAATGGAAAATATTGGCGATACCACTGTGCCCAATTCAGTAGCCACGGCACCTTTATCAGGTACAGAGCCATTGAGCCGTTCTTTGGCAGTGTCCACCTTAGCGGCTGCTGAAGCAGGAGAAGTGGTTGACGGAAGTCGATTCTTCAGTAAAATTGACGCGGGCGGACATGGATCGATTTTAATTCCTGATGATGCTACCGCAGAAATGCAATCGCAAGTGTTGAGCTTTCTAGCATCGGGTGGTACTTCGGTGGTTGTTACTGATCCGAATTTACTAGCTGAATAATATATTATTTGCTGTAAATAAATAGCACAATCCTAATTAGCCCTCGTATTATCGGGGGCTTTTTTGTTTTACAACTTTTTAATTTCGGTTCTAGGTGAATAGTTATGTTAAAGAAAACTTTAGTAACTTTAGTTACGCTATTGCTAACATTATTTGCTTTGAGTTTTTTCTATATCAAGATGAAAGCTCCGTTAAGAGATGGAAATGTAAAACTTCAAGGTTTGTCAGATAATGTCAGTGTGCTCTACGACCGATATGGCATTCCTCATATTAACGCAAAAAATGATGCTGATCTCTACCGCGTTTTTGGTTATGTTCATGCGCAAGATAGATTGTTTCAAATGGAAATGTTACGTCGCTTGTCACAGGGCAAACTTGCAGAAGTTTATGGGGAAAAGTTAGTCGATGTGGATAAGTTATTTAGAACTTTAGGCTTAGAAAGTTATGCGAAAGACTGGCTGCTTGCTATCGAAAAAAGGGGCAGTAAAAAACTGCTCAAAACATTAGATAATTATCTAGCAGGCGTTAATGAATTTGTAAACACTGGTAGTAAACCGATTGAGTTTGAGCTATTAAATTTTCCAAAACATCATTACACGCGCGAAGATATTGCATCAATCGCAGGTTACATGGCATTTTCATTTGCTTTTGCTATTAAAGATGATGCTCTAGTCGATTACATATATCAAAAATTGGGTAACGAGTATTTATCAGATCTCGCAATAGATTACACACCGGGTTTTAAGCAAATTTTGGTTGATCCCGTTGAAAGTAAATTATTATCTCAAGAAGTCACAAAAATTATCGAAAAGTTAACCGGCGCACCGTTATTTCATGGCAGCAATAGCTGGCTTGTGGGCCCTTCAAAAAGTGCATCCGGTAGAGCGATGCTAGTCAATGATCCACATATTGGTTACAGTCAACCGAGTGTTTGGTACGAAGCTCAACTCAAATCAGATGCTACTAATATTTATGGTCATTTTATCGCTCTGACTCCAATGCCTCAGCTAGGTTTCAATAAAGAAATTGCCTGGGGATTAACAATGTTTGAAAACGATGATATGGATCTTTATGCAGAAAAAATAAATCCCAAAAATGTCAATCAATATTGGGCAATTGATCAGTGGAAAAACTTTGATCAAAGAATAGAAAAAATATTAGTGAAAGATGGCGAGACAATAGATTATTTAGTAAAAGAGAGTCGTCACGGTTCTATCATTAACTCCATTTATCACGGCAATAAAAAGCTGACAAGTGCCGTTGATGAAACACAAAATCCCATTGCATTATGGTGGGCATTTAAAAATACTGATAATTTAATTATGGAAGGATTTTATGATCTTCCCCATGCCAAAACAATTGCAGATGCTGAAGCCGTTGCCGCCAAAATATATGCTCCCGGATTAAACTTAATGTTTGCTACTTCGAAGGGCGATATCGCTTGGTGGGCATCCGCCAAGTTACCAATAAGACCCGCACACGTGAACAGTAAAATGATTTTGGACGGGGCGAGCGGAAAAGATGATATTTTAGGGTTTTATGATTTTAAATTTAATCCTAAACGGATTAATCCAAAAGAAGGTGTTCTATATTCTGCAAACAATCAAACTGCTGATATGGGAAATGGTTTAGTGCCCGGTTATTATGCTCCCACCGATCGACCATCACGAATAACTGAAATGTTAGCAAGCAGTGACAAACTGTCCGTGGATTTTATGAAAGAAATGTTAATTGATAGTCAATCAAAAACAGGCATGTTATTTCAAGAAACGGCTCTGCCAATTTTAAAAAATAATGATAAAAAACTTACCAAACTGGAGTTAACGGCACTAAATATTTACGAGAAATGGGATGGCAATCATCTACCCGAACAAACTGGCGCATCAATTAATAATCGATTTAGAATGAGCTTGATTAAATTGGCGATGGAAGATGAATTGGGTAAAAAATATTTTCCTAATTTTCAATTTTCTTTTTTAGTCGCAAGAAGTATCTGGCGAATATTACCAAATGAAAAATCTGTTTGGTGGGATAATATTAATACTCAAGCCGTAGAAACAAGAGAACAGCTCATTTTAAAGGCATGGACTGAAAGTGTTAGCTTTTTGCAGAATAAATATGGCAATGATATTGAAAGTTGGACTTGGGAAAATGAAGCGTCAGTTACTTATGAGCATCCGTTAGGTACCCAAGCTCCCTTTGACACGGTTTTTAATGTCGGACCCTATTCAACTAGACAAGGAATGGAAACAATCAATAACACACGATTAAAACAAGTTGGAGATGATTTAAAAATCACGATGGGACCGTCCACCAGAAGAGTAATTGATTTTGGAGATATTGAAAACTCATGGGGAATTTTGCCAACTGGACAATCTGGGGTGTTAGGTGATCCGCATTATGATGATCAAGCGGAAGATTACTCTTTAGGAAAATTTCGACACCAATTTATTACGGAAGAAAAAGTACTCAACAATTTAGAAGGGAAAATTATTTTTTCACCATAAATTTAAATTCTCTTCGTTAATTTCTAATCTCTTTCCAGTAAATAACTCGGTCGCTTCCACGATAATAACCAAAGTGTAAGCGAGCGTTGGTGTCTTCTAAATTGTTATCACTATCCCAATCAAATCTTAACCAAGGTTGACTGGTAAGATTTAAGTCTATTTTTACGCTACCAAAGTTTCCATCGCCTGGCGCTGAGAACCAAAAGCCATTACTAAAATCACTATTGCCAGATGATAATGTTTGACTAGTTGTGGGAGCAAAAATATTTGTTTCTCCATTATTCAATTGATCGGTAAATGAAGTTACATCAAAGCTCACATTTGAGCTAATATAAGTAGAGCAGCTATCACCCGTGTTTAGAGTCCAAGCAGTTCCGTCGTAATAATCTGAGAACACTCTAAGTTCTAAATCTGCGATTTCAGAACCATAGCTATCTGCTAACCTCATTCGTCCAATGCGTTGCTCACTGGAATTGGAACTCACAGTGCCACTGCTCACCGAGTCAGAATCTGTTGCTGATAAGTCGAGTCGCAGATCAAAAGGTGCAGCCAAAGACGCGTATTGAAAATCTGTTGTAGAATCTGAAAAGCTAGCCGCTCCACTCACAAAATTCAATGCATCTGGTGCGAAATTCACCCGTCCATTTGCATTGGCGGAAGCGTTTGTATCATAAGGTTGAATAGTGATGTTAGCGATGGTTAGTTTTGCAAACGCACCAGTATAATTTTGAGTTGTGACGTTACTAGAGTTTTCTGCGGTAATTGTTCCAGAAACATCAAAGGTTTGACCATTCTTATCGAGTCCTACATTCACCCCATCAAAAAATCCAGCGTAAGTAAAACTCCCACATTGATCGGTAATTACTGGAGCGGTCATTACAAAATGATCGGGTATAAACCGACCGATATTCGTTCGGCTTCCTGTCACAGAACCGCCGCTGCTCATAAATATCGGTGTTGATGCATTAATGGTCATTATTCCAACCTCACTCCAAGATTGGGTAACATCGACACTGCCTGAAGTAAAAGAACCAAAGTTAACGCTTGTAGTACCTAGAGCACCACTGGACAAAACAACTTGCGGGGAGGGCGATAGATTGATAGTTCCTGTTATATTGTCGATATTGGGAGTGCTGCTGTTGTCAGACAAATCAGCTCCAGAATCGGGCACCCCATCATTGTTGGTATCATCTCCGCTTTCCCATAAGACGCTTCTCAAGCTTGTGGCAAAACTATTTCCCGCTACAGCGAACACAGCGTCAGTTGCTGAGGTTGCATTGGGATCACCAGTGATTTGAATATCATAAGCAAAAGGACGAACAATAAAACTATTACTTGCGCCTTGCACTGGAACATTAGATCCATCAATCGCTAAACTGGCATTCGCAAGAATGGCGATTTCACCCACGTCATCATAGCTAAAATTTAGGCTACCAGTTCCGGTTCCATCAAAACTGACGCTGATATTGGAATATCCAGAGTTGATATCATCAATGGTTTGCGAGCCATTTATGGACATTCCATTATTTGCAATTGCACAACTTGAAGGATCATTGCATTGATAGGCAAAGCCGATAGTTTGAGTCGCGTTATTAATTAAAGCGTCACACTGCCCAGTCGCTGGATCACTTTGAATCGCTCGTATGGTGATGGTTTGGTTTGAAGGGGCAACATTTGAAATTTTGCCTGCTATTTGATTACCAATATCGTCTGCGATACCGTCCCCATAAAATTTGAAGCCTGTATTAACAAAAGTGATATCGCAACTTGTTCCGCCACCACCACTATCGCAAACTAAAGAGTTAGTTGCACTAATACTGGGGTTTGCAATAGAAAGCGTTAATACATCTGCAGTTGTTTGAACTAAGCTTATATTAGTAGAACCAGTGAAAGATGGAGAGCTATAAGTTGAACCATCAGTTAGGAAGTCCAGGCTTACTGAATCGGTGCTCAAAGTACATGACGTATCTGCGCAAGCTCTAATGGTAATGTTTTCTGCTTCACAGGTTAAACCTGAACCATCATGAATTATTTCAAAATGGTCAATTGAAGATGAGCAGCTTTCTATTTTTGTACCTGTAATAACAACATTATCAATCTCCATTCTTTCGTTAAAACCTGAAAAACCATTCTCAACTGTGAATCTAATTCGAGTGTTAGATGCAATATAAGCAGAAATATCATAAGAGGCAGCGCCACTCACATCATTCCTAAAATTATCGATGACGGTATATGATGTGCCGCCATTGTTAGACATTAAAATATCAAAGCGATCACCATTCTCTAGATTATTGGGGGTGTCAAAATCAAATGTGAGGGTTGCTGATGTGAATCCGGACAGATCTACCTCTCGGTAAATGCTCGGTTCTCCCCCCGTATTTGGGCGATCATCTAAAAGAAGTTCGCCACTCGATATGGTGACGTTTCCACCACTGGCCGTTCCATCATCTGCTATCTCAGTCCAATTGCTTGACCATGCACTGCTACCGGTGCTATTACTATAAGAAGTGGAACTAAACTGGTCGGCAAAAGTTTCTGTGGTAAGTGCGCCCAAAACAAAGGTGGTAGATTGATTTGGTATGCTAGTAGAAAGCGTATAGGTAGTGCCTGTTGAAAGTGTGGAAGTAGTTAACTCAACTACATTAGAACTGATTAAGGTGGCCGCACTAATTGTTACGCTGTTATCAATATTATAGTTTGTAACGTCAATCGCCCTCGCTGGTGTTACATCAGAAGCAAAAGTAACGCTGACTGTATCGGTATCATTGCAACTTGCTGACACCGATGAAAGAGAGGGAAACTCTCTCGTCCATAAAATATCTACCGCACCTGAAATCGAGTTTGAATTGTATGAGTATTGCGTATAATCGGAATCATCTACTTCAATTCCTACGGTAGCATTGGTGCCGTCTGCATCACCGTTGCCATAACGAAATCTAACTTGTCCATTCTCGTATAAAACTATTTGAAAAGAATAATTCGTACTCGAGTCACCATATTCGGGGACATTTTCCCAAGACGCGACAAAGCGTCTGTTGGTTCCAGAACCGAGGGTATCGTATCGAACGGTTCCGTTGGTACTAGGTTCTAGGTCATCCCAATAACCCAAAATAGCTCTATCAGCTGCTTCCTCAAATCCGGCTCCACTTATAAAGCTAGTGATAGGCAAGCTTTCATTGGTGTAATCTTTATGAAAACCTTGATCTGTGCCAAAGTGAAGTGCGCCGTTTGCCAAAATTCTTACTTGAGTATATGCCGTTTCCCCCAAGTAAAAGGTAAATCCGATATTAACTAATTCATAATCATCGTCAGTTGGATAGTCAGTTTGACTAGAATCATCCGTCCAATTGACATCGGTTGTAACTGTGTCAAAAGTCTCGCTCGATTGGTTTTCAAAAACGTAGTCGGAGTGAGCATATTGTGAAACCAAACAAAGAGTCAGTGTCATTCCAACAGGGAAAACTAAATTTTTTATGGATGAATTAAAAAGTGACTGAACAGCCAAATTGAAACTAGATTTAGTTAAAGGCCTGCACATATGATGTGGCTCAAAACTTATCCAAATGCTTGTTTGGCATCGTCTACTTCCTCTGCAATTGAGTCAACCAAATGAACTTCGGTACTTCCGCCTAAACCTAACTTTGCAAATGCTGGAATAGTGTTGGTGTCAAGATTTGGATAAGGTGTATTGTCTTCCGTAAAGCACTGTATTTTGGCAACTGTTACTACATCAACATAATCTGCTTCGGCACCAGGTGAGTTTCTTTCAAAATTGATACATCCCATGGGAACGTCTAATAATTCTTCAGGAAATTCCCAAGCTTTCATAATCGCTTTTCCTACTTTTCCATGTAATCGCTGAATAATTTTGTCCAGCACTGCTTCTTTTTCCAGTATTTGAGGATTTTCTTCTGCTAATGTGAGTATGGGTAAAATACCGATCTCATGGACTAGACCTGCAAGTGTCGCTTGATCGGGTTTCAAATTAGTAAAATTACTGGCTAAAACATGACTAATAGATGCGACTTCGAGAGAGTGCTCCCATGATGCTCTCAATCGTTTATCAACTGAATCGTGAGTCGCTTGAAACATCTGTTCCATAGCAAGTCCGGTCGCCAAATTTCTTACAAAACTGATCCCCATTCGAGTGATTGCGAGTTGCAGATTATCCACAACAACAGCACCTCTAAGTAACGGGCTATTTGCGACTTTTATAATACGTGCGGCAAGGGCGGCATCTTGTGCGATAACGCTCGCCAAACTGCTAGAGTTCACATCGGGATCATTGGCTGCATCTCTGATTTTAAGTGCAACTTCGGGTAATGTGGGTAGTGTTAACCGGTCGTTTTTTATTGCGTCAACTAGTTCATTTAGAAAGTCTTGTTCAAGGCTCATAATCCGCGCTTAATTTAGTCTATTTTAAGAGATTAATTCAAGTATAGGACTATTTTCTGGGGATGTTTGAAATTGTTGCGATAAATTTGCGGAATCTTTAACTAGTGCTAATAACTTAGTGCCTGTTTTAGCATCAGACAGTAAACAGACAACCTCACCAACCGATTTGTCACCTTGATAGAGCTTGTCTTTTGCCTCTAAACTCGCCAACTTTTGGCTTTTTAACGGGTGTAAATGCTGTTTTAACTTCCCTTTGTATTGCATACGAGCAATCACTTCTTGACCTGTAAAACAGCCTTTTTTAAAGTCTATAGCACCAAGCTTAGGTAAGTCTAAATAATGAGGTAAAAAGTGCTCAACTGTTTCTTGATCAAGCCAACTTATTTTTTTATCAATTAAATGTGAATACCAAAATGAATCATCGGTATCTTCATTAGGATTGGCATCAAATCGATTTCCTTCAAAACATAGAAGTAAATCCGTATTTTCGATGCGAATATAATTTGAATTTTCATTTGCATTAGAAAGACCTGCGTAGAGTTTGCATGTATTAACTAGTACATTAACTTTAAAAAAAACGGCATATTTTTTAATGTGAGTCGTGGCCGCATCGGTTGTTGATGTAGGGAGTATAAATCGAACTCCATTTTCAATCAGTAGCACATGAAATAAGGCGACGATTCTACCTTTGTGGTTACACAGAGCCGCGAGTCTAGCGACTTCTGAATTTATCGATTTAGTATCAATGGTTAATTGTCCATTAAGAAACTGCTTTACACCATCACCAACCAAATCAATACAGCTATAGCGCGTTAATTTGGTCAGTTGGTTTAAATTTGGTTTATCCATAACAAGATTATAATTAGTGTCTTAAAAATGATTACTTAGTTGTTCTAGCATTCTAACCTAGAGCTTAGTTGCTCAGCAATCATCCTATGAAGTAAAAACACGACAATACTTGTGGTTATTGGTCGATAGCGATTTAGCATATTTGATTTTAACTTGCACATGTTACAATTGCTGGGTTCACAAAATTCAAATAATGCGAGATGATTTTAAATGAATGATAAATATAACCAGCTAACCGCGGAAGAACAGCATGTGATACTTAATAAAGGTACCGAGAGACCTTTCACAGGCGAATACAATGATTTTATTGAAGGCGGATTATATCTTTGTAAACAATGTGATGCGCCCTTGTATAAATCACAACACAAATTTCAATCAACCTGTGGTTGGCCAAGTTTTGATGATGAAGTTAATGGTGCAGTTAAAAGAGTACCCGATGCAGATGGCAGACGAACGGAAATAGTTTGTCAAAACTGTGAGGGGCACTTAGGCCATGTATTTGAAGGAGAAGGATTAACGGAAAACAATATACGTCACTGTGTCAATTCTATTTCTATGAAATTTGTTAGTTCAGATGATTTAATCAAGCAAGACTCGAATATTAAAACCGCATACTTTGCTGGTGGATGTTTTTGGGGTGTTGAGCATTTAATGCAACAACAAAACGGTGTGGTGAGTGTTGAATCAGGTTATATGGGCGGCGCAAAAGAGAATCCGACCTATCAGGAAGTTTGTAGTAAAAATACCGGTCATTTAGAAGTGGTTGCTGTTAGTTATTATCCCAATGAAGTTAGTTATGAAACACTAGCCAAATTATTTTTTGAGATACACGACCCAACACAAACCGATGGACAAGGACCAGACTTAGGTCCGCAATATGCCTCGGCCATTTTTTATAATACTGAAGAGGAAAAAAAGGTAAGTGAATCACTCATCAAAATTCTAAAGAGCAAAGGATTAAATATAGTGACACAACTCATTCCAGCAAAAGAATTTTGGAAAGCGGAAGACTATCATCAAGATTATTATCAAAAAAATGGGCAACAACCTTACTGTCACCGCTATGAAAAGCGATTTTAGAGCTTTTAGTAGTCGCGATATTCGTCACACCATTTAATTCTCTTTGTGATATAGTAAAAAATCTATTTGTTTGCAATAATTCCATGTGAGATTAGTGCGTCTATAGATAGTTATAAAGTTAAACAATAATATTTTAATAATAATTAATTAGGAGCAAAACATGAAAAAAATCATTTTAATTTTAACAACCTCGGTATTTCTAATATTTTCTGCAAGCAGTTTTAGTCACCCGGGCAGAACCGCTGCAGATGGTTGTCACATGGATAAAAAAACAAACAAACAGCATTGCCATGATGCAAAAGAAAAAGCAAAACAAAAAAAATCTAGCATGAAAGAAAAAGCGAAAGCTAAAAAAATGAGTGCTAAGGAAAAGGCGAAAGCAAAAAAGGCGAACGCTAAAAGCAAAGTCAAAGCAAAAAAAATGACCGCTAAGGAAAAAGCCAAAGCAAAGAAAGAAAAAGCAAAAAAGAAAGCTAAAGCGAAAAAAATGAGCGCTAAGAAAAAAGCCAAAGCAAAAAAAGAAAAAGCCAAAGCTAAAGCTAAAGAGAAATCTTCAAAGTCTTAAAAATTAAAACAACGCGGGCATTTATTCACCACTTCTTATTCTAATGATGATTCTATACATCAATTTGTAGGAGTGGTGTGTTCCTTCGAATTGGACTGTTCGAGCAGGTAACGAAATTGTAGTAAGTCTTAATCGAGTTTATAAATTTCGCCATGAGGACTCCACTACTACCGACATATAAGCGTGTCAGTTATAAGGCAACTAAATTATAAAGCGAATAGATGCCATTCGTTTACGTTTACATCCACCCGTTACAGTGCTAGTCTTATTTAATCATTGATAATAAAAATTAAAGTTATAAACCATCCATTCTCGGTTATTTTCAATTTCAGAATTACTATTTTCTTAGATTAATTGACGATGGATGAATTTAATACATAACCAATTAATAATCACTCGGATATTAAATATGAAACTAAGAATAAGTCTTTTATTTTGTTTACTTTTGTCTGCATGTCATCAACAAACGACTACAGATGTTGAAAAACAGTCTGTTAATACCACTGTTCAAAACGAAATAGAAAACAGGTTGCAAGCCCATATCGAATTTTTGGCAGATGATTATCTGCAAGGCCGTGATACAGGTTCTGAGCAATATGAAATAGCCGCTCGTTATGTAGCAAGTCATTTCAAGCAATTCAATATGAAAGCCGCTGGCGATGACAATACTTGGTTTCAGTCGGTTCCTTTTGTACGCAGCTCACTAGACAAGTCTTCAGTGGAATTCAAAATGAACGTTGCTGGAGTAGATCAAGCTTTCTCTTATCCAAATGAATTTTTAACAGGTGCAAATCCAAATAGCCTTGAAGATAAAGTGACTTCAAAATTAGTCTTTGTTGGATTTGGGATTGAGGCCCCTGCGCTTAAACATAATGATTATGCCAATATGGATGTTAACGGAAAAATAGTGGTTATTTTATCCGGTAAACCTAAATCATTTCCAAGCGAACTCGGTGCTCACGTGTCTTCTACGAAAGAGAAATTACGTTATGCGGCAGAAAAGGGCGCTATTGGAATTATTATTTTGCATACGCCTGAGTATGACAAGGTAGTCACTTATGAAAAAATTCTCAATTATGTCGGCCAACCTTCTTATCATTGGTTAAAGTCAGATGGTACAGCCGCAGGAACTCAGGCCAATTTGAAAGGGTTCGCTTATTTATCCAAAGATGCTGGAAAAAAGTTATTTAGTGCTGCTGGCGCAGATATACAACCTATTTTTGATGGACTTGCAGAAGATAAAATTCCATTAGCATTTGAGTTAGACCTAGAAGTAAGCATGAAGCGAAATAGTAAGCATGAAAAAGTAAATAGCTCTAATATTGCGGGAATAGTAGAAGGTACAGATCCTGTCTTAAAAAATGAATTTGTTGTGTATTCAGCACATCTAGATCACTTGGGTACTAAAGGCATCGTTAAAGAAGATGATCATATCAATAACGGCGCGTTAGATAATGCTTCTGGTATTGCCATTATGATTGAAACCGCTCGTCAATTTTCTAAACAGCCACCAAAAAGATCCATTTTATTTGTTGCTGTAACAGGAGAAGAAAAAGGGTTACTCGGCTCTGAATATTTTGCAACTAATCCTACGGTTTCTTCTGACGCAATGATTGCGAATATTAATCTAGATATGCCTTTAATTTTATATCCATTCGCTGATGTAATTGCCTTTGGTTCAGAGCATTCAACTATGGCTTCTTATGTATCGAGAGCTGCTGAGGCTCAAGGTTTAAAACTAAGTCCTGATCCTATGCCAGAGCAAAATCTATTTGTCAGAAGTGATCACTATTCTTTTGTTAAGCAAGGAGTGCCTTCCATCTTTTTGGTTCCAGGTTTTCAATCGAAACAAGAAGGGATAGATGGTCAAAAAATATTTCAAGATTTCTTCGTTCAGCATTATCATCAACCAAGTGATGATACTCACTTAGAAATTGACTACAACGCAGGAGCGACTTTTACACGGGTAAACTATCAAATAGGAACTGAGATCGCTAATGATGACAATCGCCCGGCATGGAATGAGAATGATTTCTTTGGCGATACTTTTTCTAAAAAACAAAAAGAATTGAAGTAAAAATTCTTATACGACTTTTAATTCGCTAGGTAAACTAATTTCAATTTGAAAGAACTGCTTTGTTCTCGAATTTCGTGGGCAAGGCAGTATGGTATTCATACGCGCCTCATCAAGATCAAAGCTTATAGTGTTTGTTATTGAAATCGGTATTCTTTCACTTTGCTATCAGCAATTGATGGATAATTTAGATAAAAACCAAATGAGCACTACGGCACATAAAGAACCTAATAAAATTGAAATTATAGAGTTTATAGATTAGATGAATAGTCCATACGTCCCTTATCATTCAGAAAATCAAGTTGAAGCTAACGGGTTAAAGATAAATTTCGACAGTTTTGGAGATCCTTCCCATCCCCCTATGATTATGATCATGGGCTTAGGTGCTCAGATGCTATTTTGGGATGAAAATTTGTGTAAACTTTTGGCAAGCCAAGGCTTTTGGGTTATCCGCTTTGACAATCGAGATATTGGAAAAAGTACATGGCTCAAACACTTGCCAGCACCAAGTCTTATGGGGTTTTTAAGTAGCAGTTTGTTTGGCAGAGCATTAAATGCGCCTTACCTACTAAGTGATATGGCGGATGATACGCTTGGCTTAATGGACGCTTTGCAGTTAGATAAAGCAAATATTGTTGGTGCGTCAATGGGCGGAATGATTGCTCAGTGTGTTGCTTTAAAAGCGCGTGACAGAGTCGTTAGTCTCACTTCTATTATGTCTACTACAGGAAACCGATCTCTACCCAAACCAAAAGCTCGAGTAGGAATGGCTTTAATGCGCCCAATGCCAAAAAATATTGATCAATATGTTGAGCATGGTTTGAGTGTTTGGAAAATGTTGCATACGGATAATTTTCCCTTTGATGCAGAACGAATGGAAAATGTACTACGTAGTTCACGGGAAATAGGATTCAATCCCGCCGGATTGAGTCGTCAATTGGCGGCGATTATTGATTCACCAGATCGTACAGAACAACTTAACAATCTAATGACACCTAGTCTTGTAATCCACGGCGACCAAGATCCTTTAGTTCCCGTTGAATGTGGTTATGCAACGGCAGAAGCATTACCTAACAGTAGCCTGAAAATTCTCAAGGGTATGGGACATACTCTTCCCGAACAGTTATGGTCAGAGATAACTGCTGGAATTGTAGACTTGGCTCGTTCTGCATCAAACTAGTAGCTGTAGTTCTTTATTCGAGTGGCAATCGCAGAAGGCACTGCCGCTTAATTTGTATGAGAATGCCGGAAATAAATTACAAGTTGATTTAACCCTTTTTTAATCTTGTTACGTTTGTAATGTATGTAACTGCTATCTAACTAAAATCGAGGTTTATATGTCTAACATTCATCGTGTTATAGGTCTTTGTCTGTATTTTGTTTCATCTTTTGTATTTGCCTGTTCTTGCGGATATGTCTCCCTGGAAAAACAAGTTAGTCTTTCAGATAATATTTTCATCGTAGAAACCAACAAAATCGAAACCACAGAAGAAGCCAATGAAAAAGAGTATTCAGGTGGTGAAAGGCGTGGTTACTTCAATGTGCTGGAAACGCTAAAGGGGAGCTCTTCAGGGTTTACCTTTATAAAATCTGCAGAGAAACCA
>JBMYPE010000013.1:0-15657 GCA_049600015.1 Kangiellaceae bacterium | reverse complement strand
GGACATTGATTGGGTGCTTTTTTATTCGAGCCACAATGGTGACATTGTAAATGCCTAATACTTCCCTCTTCATTTCCATGAAAAGTAAAGTGTCTTTCACAACGATTACATTCGCTACTCCAACCGCACTGATGACAAAGTAAAACCGGTGCATAACCTCTTCGATTTAAAAAAAGTAATACTTGTCCTTTTTGCTTTAGATGATGTTGAATAGAATCAATTAAATGAAACGATAACCCTTGCTTGATTGGCTGGTTTTTCATATCTACAACTCTAAACTGCACTTTTTTACTCGTCAGTGCTTTTTGAGTTAAATCTAATTGAGTGATCTTTTTCTTTTCAACGTTAACAAGTGTTTCAATTGACGGCGTCGCACTGGCTAATAAAATTGGAATATTGTCAAGGCGTGCTCTCACCATCGCAATATCCCTCGCAGAATAACGCAGCCCTTGTTGTTGTTTAAAAGAGGTATCATGCTCTTCATCTATGATAATAATTCCTGGATTTTTTAACGGAATAAAAAGTGCACTGCGCGTTCCAATAATTATTTTTGCCTGACCTGAGCGAGCTTTGAGCCAAGCTTGAAGTCTTTGTTTATCACTCATACCTGAATGCATAGTCACAATTTCGAAATATTCATTCTGGGTGTTAAAACGTTTTTCAAAACGTGAAACGGTTTGAGGCGTTAATCCAATTTCAGGCACCAATACTAAAGCTTGCTTTCCTTTTGATAAAACAGATTCAATTATTCTCAGATATACTTCAGTTTTCCCGCTTGCAGTGACTCCAAACAATAACCATGCCTTGTAAGAATCCAGTTCATGTGTCACTTTCTCTACCGCTATTTTTTGCTCTTCATTTAACTGGATGATGTTTTGGTTTGCTTTTAGAATTGATGATTCCGTTTGGCTCCATTCCTTATTTTCTTTATTTTCAGCAAAACGTCTTTCAACCCATTTTTTTCCTGCTAACGTTTTTAGAGTGGATAAGGAAATGTGATACTGTTTTATTTGATTATGCGCTAAACCAAAATGACCGTTTTGGTTTAGTTCTATTAAACATGCCATCGCTAGCTGCTGTTTAACTGCATTTTTGGGTATTTTATTTTCGCCAGCTATTTGTTCACCTAAGTCAGTCATTCGCCAGTAGCTTTCTCTGACCAACTCAGCCTTTTCACCTTTTAATAGTGAATTAGGCAAAAGTGTACTCCAAATATCTCCGGGGCAAGCGTGGTAATATTTTTGCATCCACTCAGATAATTTTAGTAACTCAGCTCCTACTAATGGCTCTTCATCAATTAATCTATTAATCGGCTTTATTTTCGAGAGAGCAAGATCGGAACTTGTTCCAATTTTACAAATCACGCCCACTTTAACTCTGTTAGCAAAAGTTACTTCAACCCGCATACCTAATTTGGGTTCGATTTGACTATTAATGGATATTTTATAATCGAAGAGTCGTCGTAAAGGTACGTTTATTGCGACTCCTAAAATAAGGAATTCATCATTACCTGAATTAAAGTCAGTTTGAAAAAGCTGCTTAGAAAGAGGAATTTGAGTCAAAGTTTAGGTTCTAGGGTTGAAGGGTTTAAACTATCGAAACCACGATGATTGGCGGTTCAATTTACAAATTAAAGAGTAATTTATTTTTGACTGAAACGCGAGAATTAATAAATACCCTCGATAATTCAAATTGCTCCTTCAGAAAAGTTGTTGTCACTGGTCACACCAACCATATCCAAAAGAAATAAGTACTTATTATTTTTGGCACATTTGTTACTATAAACTAGAATTAACCAATTGATTTTTATCTAAAAACTAATTTAATTTAAAAATAAACTAAAAGGCTAATCGCTAATGTCAAAAACTGAACCCAACACCTCACCTAAAAAACGTCCATTATACATCCGTTACGCAGGTCCAGTTTTACTCGAAACACCTATATTAAATAAGGGGAATGCATTTTCTGTCGAAGAAAGGCGATCTTTTAATTTAGAAGGTTTATTGCCAAATATTGTAGAGACGATTGAAGAACAAACCAATCGAGCCTATAGTCAGTACTCACTTTTTGAAAGTGATTTGGATAAACACATTTATTTAAGAAATATCCAAGATACTAATGAGACTCTCTACTACAGCCTTATCACTACTCATTTAGAAGAAATGATGCCCATCATATATACCCCAACTGTAGGCTTGGCTTGCCAGATGTTTTCTAAAATTTATCGTCGTAAACGTGGACTTTTTATCTCTTACCCTGATCGAGATCGAATGGATTACGCGCTACAAAATGCGACCAAACAGAATGTTAAAGTGATTGTGGTGACTGATAGTGAACGAATTTTGGGTCTTGGCGATCAAGGTATTGGTGGTATGGGGATCCCCATTGGGAAACTAGCCCTTTATTCAGCTTGTGGGGGCATTAGTCCTGCACATTGTTTACCAGTGACTCTTGATGCAGGAACAAACAATCAGGAGCTTCTTGATGATCCTATGTATATGGGGTGGAGACACAAAAGAGTTACAGGTGATGACTATTTTGAATTTGTCGATCGCTTTATTCAGGTGGTTAAAGACCGCTGGCCAAATGCATTAGTGCAATTTGAAGACTTTGCTCAAGGCAATGCAACCCCGTTATTGAAAAAGTACCAAAACGAACTCTGTTGTTTTAACGACGATATTCAAGGAACAGCTTGTGTAACGGTTGGTACTTTATTAGCCTCGTGCTTAGCACAAAATACTTCGCTTAAAGATCATCGAGTAGTTTTCGTTGGCGCGGGTTCAGCAGGTTGCGGAATTGCAAACCAAATTGTGGCACATATGATTAAAGATGGCCTGTCAAAGGAAGAAGCGATATCTAGAGTCTACCTAACCAGTAGCCGAGGACTTTTAGTCGAAGGAATGGAAGGGATTCGAGACTTCCAACAAGATTACGTCAAACCAAAAGCACAGGTTAGTTCTTGGAGCTCTGCCAAAGATGGTAGTGTGAGCTTGTTAGATGTAGTTAAAAATTCTAAACCAACCATTTTAGTTGGTGTTTCTGGTCAGCCAGGTTTAATGAGCGAAGAAATCATTAAAACCATGTACCAGAATTGCCCATTACCTATAGTGATGCCACTTTCAAACCCCACTTCCAGAGTTGAAGCACACCCAAATGACGTCATTACTTGGACTGAAGGTAACGCGAGTGTTTCTACAGGGAGTCCTTTTGCAGAATTCTCTTTTGCAGGTAAAACTCATAGCTTTGCTCAGTGTAACAATGCGTATATTTTTCCTGGAATTGGTCTAGGAGTTATCGCTTGTCGGGCTAAACACGTCACTGAAAAAATGTTTATGGCGGCCAGTGAAGCACTCGCTAGTTGCTCACCCTTAGTAAAAGGTGAAGGTTCAGATTTATTACCTGCGTTAAAAGAAATTAAAGAGGTCAGTCATATCATAGCGATAGCTGTTGCAAAACAAGCAATGTCTGAGGGTGTGGCAGAACCAATTTCTGATGACAAATTAGATGATCGAATTAAGGCCAGCTTTTGGAAGCCTGAATACCGAGACTATAGACGTTGTTCATTTTAAGATTAGAGACAAAGGTCGAAATTGCTCAAAAACCATTACCTAAAAGTTAGTCTCAAATGAGAGCTTTAAACTTTAAGACACAAAAAAAGACGCATAAAGCGTCTTTTTTAATCTTTGGCATAAAGAAAAATCTATTTCTTAAGTGACCGCGCTGCAAAACGTTTACGGAATTTATCAACACGTCCGCCGGTTTCTGCTGCTTTTTGCTTACCAGTATAAAACGGATGGCATTCAGAACATATATCAAGATTTAAAGGCTGACACTTAGTAGAGCCGACTTCAATAACATTTCCACAACTACAGGTTGCTGTAATTGTTTCGTAATTTGGGTGGATATCAGTTTTCATAATATTTACTCGTATGTTTACGTATCGCCAGATGAGCCGCTGAAAGGAACCAAGGTTCAATTTCGAAGACGCTCAAATACCATACATATTTAATGGACGGCGGATTTTACAAGGTGACTACCGGTTATGCAAGTCAATTCGAACTTTTTTAGCCCCGTAAAATAATAGATTTAGCGAGGTATAAACCGATATAATGGCGCCTTAAAATATATACAAAGTTCAGGTAAACAAAATGGGCAGAGCCTTTCAAAATCGTAAAGAATCTATGGCTAAAACTTCTGACGCCAATGCTCGCGTTTATAGTAAGTTTAGTCGAGAAATATATGTTTGTGCCAAATCCGGTGGGCACGACATTGAAGGAAACTTAGCACTACGAGGGCTAATTGAACGAGCTAAAAAAAGCCAAGTACCAAGTCATGTGATTGATAAAGCAATAGATAAAGCAAAAGGTGGCGCGGGAGAAGACTTTGCGGTAGCACGTTACGAAGGTTACGGTCCTGGAAACAGCATGGTGATTGTTGACTGTTTAACAGATAACCCTAATCGAACTTTTGGTGATGTGAGAGTTTGTTTTACTAAAACTAACTCTAAACTTGGTACACAAGGCAGTGTGGCTCATATGTTCGATCATAGTGCCATTTTTGTATTTAATGGTGATGATGAAGAACATATCTTAGAAACACTGATGATGGACGATGTTGATGTCACAGATATTGAAAGTGAAGCTGGAAAGATCACGGTATTTGTTCCAAATACCGAGTACTTCAAAGCAAAAAAATCATTAACGGATAACGTTGAAGGGATTGATTTTGACATAGACGAAATTCAATTTGTTGCAAAAACTACAATTCCTTCGACGGACATAGATATGGAACTATTCGATAAGTTTATTGATATGCTCGACGAATTAGATGACGTACAAAATATTTATCATAACATTGAAATAGTTTAACGCCTTTTCAAATACTCCATTGCCTTAGCAAAAAATTTCTTTCCTTGGAGATCGCCAGACGCTAAATTGGACTGATTATTAGTATTGGTGATTTCCTTCCAATGCTCTCTTACACTTTCAACAGATATTTGATCCACTGAAATAAAACACCCGTTGGTTTCAAATATCTCAGCACTAGCGTATCCACCCGCTCCTGCACATAAAGTAAATCGAGTTGGCGCTTCGTCATCACACAATGTTAATGCACCAGCAGTGACTAGTTCTGGCGATAGCATTTTTAATACTTCTTCAGGCATTAAATCTTCCGTCATTCTGGTCGCCGCCGTTGGCGCTAGCGCATTGATATGAATATTATTTTTTGCACCTTCCAATACTAATGTATTCATTAAACCAATTACTGCCATTTTAGCCGCACCGTAATTAGTTTGACCAAAGTTTCCGTATAATCCACTAGATGAAGTAGTCATCACTATGCGGCCATAATTTTGAGTTTTCATAATTTCCCAAACGGCTTTGGTACAATTAACAGAGCCCATTAAATGAACATCAACGACCAATTTAAAGTCATCTAAAGACATTTTACTAAAGGTTTTATCCCGCAAAATGCCAGCGTTATTAATCAAAATATCGACTCGCCCCCATTTATCCATCGCTTGGTTGACCATATCTGTAACTTCATCAAAATTTGCAACATTTGCCCCGTGAGCAATCGCCTGTCCGCCCATAGCTTCAATCTTTTTTACAACATCTAATGCTGCACTTGAAGATTGACCACTACCGTCACGCGCTCCGCCCAAGTCGTTAACCACCACTTTAGCTCCACGAGCGGCTAACTCTAAAGCGTGAGAACGTCCTAATCCATTTCCTGCACCCGTCACAATAGCAACTTTATCTTTAAAACTTATCGTCATGTTTTTACCCTTATGAAAAATATAGCAATCTGAATAATATAACCTATTTTACCAATTGAATTGCAATCCATTCTGCCACTAGAGCCGGTTTTTCGATCCCTTTAATTTCAACGGTTACTTCTGTTTTAGTTCTGTACTGTCCGGGTTTTGTTTCTTCAATTTCTAGCACTTTAGTGACAGCTCTTATTTCACTATTCACGGCTACGGGATTAATAAATCGTACCTTATCAAATCCCGAGTTAATTCCCATGTAAAATCCGTCGATCACTGTTGTAAAGCTTTCAGCAAAATGAGATAGCATTGATAAAGATAAAAAACCATGGGCAATCGTAGTACCAAAAGGTGTGTTCTTTGCAGCTTCTGGATCGACGTGAATAAACTGATGATCAAGTGTGCAATCAGCAAATTGATTGATTTGCTCCTGAGTCACTAGATGCCATTTAGTCGGCTCGGCTTGGTACCCTATATAGCTTTCAATTTCATTTTTATTAATAATAACGGGCATAATGCATGGCAGTCCAACTAAGATAACAAACAATCAATGTTATATCATAAAACTCATTAATAAACGAACGTTCGTTCAGATTAGTTAAAATATTAGTAGTTTTATGGTAGCCAAGATGATTATAATCAATACACTGTTCAATCACATTATGCCTAAAATATGACTCTTAATAGCTTATTAGAAAATCGTCACTCAGTCCGAAGCTTTCAACAAAAACCCGTAGAACAAGAATTACTAAAAGATATTTTTGCACAAGCACAAAAATCAGCTTCAAACTGTAATGTACAGCCCTGGCAAACTTACGTGGTAAGTGGTGAAAAAAGACAAGAGCTCGAAAAAGCGCTCATGTTGAAACTCATGACAGATCCCACACCAGCACCCGAGTTTGACTGGACGCCTCGTTATCAAGACAAGCACAGAGATCGTCAATTTGGCTCAGCTAATGCTTTGTACACCGCTATGGGAATCGCGCGAGAGGATAAACAAGCAAGGCAAATGGCATTAGCTAAAAATTGGCAATTTTTCGGCGCACCACATGCTGCATTTTTCTGCATGGAAAAATATTTAGGGATCATGGGCGCTGTAGATCTTGGTATTTACGCTCAAAACTTATCCCTACTTCTTGAAGAAGCTGGCATATCAAGTTGTATGCAAGGCGCGCTTGGTCAGTTTCCTCAACCAGTGAAAGAAACTCTCAATATACCTGACTCCATGGGAATTTTATTTGGTATGTCGTTTGGATACGCCAAGACAGATGCCGATGCGAATAAAGCAAGAACAGATAGAGTGGAATTGCATGAATCTGTGCTTTTCTTTGAATAAGTTAAAAGCTTTTACAACTTCAAAATTAATAAATTTTAAGGAAATTAAATCATGCAAAATCTAAGAATCAATCTAGTAAAACGCCCAAACATCAAAATAACATCTGATATATTTGAAGTAGTGACCACTACAACTGACGAATTGGCTGACAAGCAGTTTCTAGTGCAACAAACTCATATGTCTTTAGATCCAGCAATGAGAGGTTGGATGGCACCAGACACCACCAGTTATATTCCTCCGGTAGAATTAGGGGATGTAATGCGCTCAAGTGGCGTAGGTAAGGTGATCGAATCAAATAACCCAAATTTTCCAGTAGGAACAAAAGTATCTGGAATGTTTGGTTGGCAGCAATATATTGTTTGTGATGAAACCATGGCTAGAGCAATGCCCGCGGAAATTCCACCAGAAGCTATCCTCTCAGTATTAGCATTACCTGGTGTAACGGCATATCAAGGCCTTTATAATGTGATTAAACCAAAATCCGGAGAAACAATTGCTATATCTGGCGCCGCAGGTTCCGTTGGCTCTTTAGTGGGTCAATTAGCAAAAAATGAAGGGCTAAGAGTGATTGGTTTTGCTGGCTCAGATGAAAAATGCGCATGGTTAAAAACTATCGGATTTGACGAAGCAATAAACTATCATAGTGAAAACTTGCCGGAATTATTAGCGAAAGCGGCACCAAAAGGCATCGACTGCTATTTTGAGAATACTGGAGGTTCTGTTCAACATGCGGTTTATGAGCAAATGAATGCTTTTGGTCGTATTGCGGTTTGTGGGATGATAGGTGATTACAACACAGACAAACCATCAGCTGGGCCCAATTGGATTAACATTGTTCGCAAACGCTTAAAAATTCAAGGTTTTACTATGCCGGATCATCAAGCCGAATGGCCAGAAATGGCTATGAAAATGGGTGGTCATTTAATGAATGGTAAAATTCAATATCGAACTCATATTTTGGAAGGATTAGAAAGCGCAATTGAAGGAATAAACTTATTATTTAGTGGCGGAAATAAAGGTAAGCTAATCGTTAAACTCTAACTTAAAGTAAATAAAATGAATCAAAGCAAACGATCAAAAAAGCCCAGCACTATTCGAATTGGAACTCGCTACCGAGCGACTCGAATATCAGAGAACTACGATGCAATTGTCATTGGTTCTGGAATAGGCGGTTTAACTACCGCCGCAAGCTTATCTGAAATGGGACAAAAAGTATTAGTGTTAGAACAACACTACACGGCTGGCGGATTTACTCATGCCTATTCTCGAGAAGGCTATGAATGGGATGTAGGTGTTCACTACATCGGCGATATGGGCTATCCGACCGTTAGTCGCAAGCTGTTTGATTTTATCAGTAATGGTAATTTGAAATGGGCTGCAATGGACAAAACCTACGACCGAATAGTGCTAGGGGATGAGTCTTTTGATTTAGTGTCTGGAAAAGAAAACTTTAAAGAAGAAATGCTAAAGCATTTTCCTGATGAAGAAAACACTATTGATCAGTACTTAGTTTTGTTGAGTAAAGCTAATAAAGCAATGCGTTGGTTCACTCTAGGTAAACTACTAAGACCTTGGCAACAAAAATTGATGCTACCTATTTTTAAACTTTTACTGCCGAATAATTTTAATAAAACAACATATGATGCATTACGAGAAATAACATCTAATGAAAAACTGATTGCCGTTTTAACGGGACAATGGGGCGACTGTGGCGTGCCACCCAAAAAGGGTAGTTTCATTATTCACTGTTTGATTGCCAAGCATTATCTTAATGGTGGTTATTATCCTATTGGCGGTGCTTCAAAAATGGCTGAAAGCATTATTCCGCAAATACAAGCATCAGGCGGAGAAGTGTTTACTTACGCTGAAGTTAAACAAATCATTATTAAAAATAACAAAGCTGTTGGCGTGCTAATGAAAGATGGCACAGAAATATTTGCAGAAAAAATAATTAGCAACGCGGGTGCTATTAATACATACCAACGATTGTTACCAAAGGACACAACTGCTCATTTTGGATATGATAAAAAACTTAAAAAAATTGAGCCTTCATGTACCAATATTGGTTTGTTTATTGGTTTAAAAGAAACGGCGGAATCTCTTGAATTACCTAAAACAAATTTTTGGATCTATTTGGATGAAAATCACGATGCCAATATAAAAGAGTTTTTTGAAAACGCTAGTTCTGAAAATCCAGACATAACATTACCTGTGGTTTATATTTCATTCCCTTCTGCGAAAGATCCTAGTTTTTTAGAAAACTACCCAGGTAGAGCTACCATTGAAATAGTCGCCCCATCCTCTTACAAAATGTTTGAAAAGTGGAAAGGAACCACTTGGGGTAAACGTGGTGAAGATTACGAAGCGTTTGTTGATCAGTTAACCAAAAAAATGTTAGCCGTACTTTATAAAAGATTGCCACAACTTGAAGGTAAAATAGATTATTTGGAAGCCTCAACTCCCCTATCAACCGAATTCTTTTGCTTTTATGACAGAGGTGAAATCTATGGCTTAGAACATGATCCTTCGCGTTTTAAACAAGATTGGTTACAACCAAAATCAAAAATACCTGGGCTATGGTTAACCGGCCAGGATGTATTATCGTGTGGCGTTGCGGGAGCAATGATTGCCGGATTTTTAGCAGCTGTCCAAATGTTAGGTTGGAGACAAGGAATAAAACTAGCAAAACAGGTGATGGCAAATAAACCTGAACCAAAAGAAGGTTGGGTTATCTCAAAAGTTGCTAGTGATGAAGTTTAACTTCAGCCTCAAACGCACTGAGTTTTAAAAAAATAAGAGTAAAGCATATGAAACTATTGAGAACACCAGACAGTGCTTTTGAACGACTAACCAACTATCGCTTTAAACCTAATTATGTGCAAATTCCGAGTGCACCAACTTCTGAGTCAGCCATACAACACATACGAATGCATTATGTGGATGAAGGCGATCAAACAGCTGCTCCTGTCTTGATGATGCATGGTGAACCAACTTGGTCTTATTTATATAGGCACATGATCCCAATTTGCGCAGCGGCAGGTAATCGAGTCATCGCACCAGATTTAATTGGCTTTGGTAAATCAGACAAACCGACTAAACAATCAGATTATTCTTATCAATCTCATATGGATTGGATGACCCAATTCATTACCCAACTTGATCTTAAAAACATAACACTTGTTTGCCAAGACTGGGGTTCATTACTAGGATTGCGATTAGCGGCCGAAAATCCTGAAAGGTTCAAAGCAATTGTTGTTGGAAACGGCGCATTACCCACAGGTGATATTCCAGCAAATAAAGCCTTTAAACTTTGGAAAACTTTTGCGAGTTATAGTCCGTGGTTTCCCATAGGGAAAATAATTAATTCCGCGAGCTTTAAATCATTAAGTAAAGATGAGTTACACGCGTATAACGCGCCTTTTCCAAATAGTAAATATAAAGCTGGTACCCGAGCCTTCCCTAAACTAGTCCCGGTGACAAAAAATGATCCAGCCTGCAGTGCTAATAGATTAGCTTGGGAGCAACTTGGCAAATGGGAGAAGCCCTTTTTAACTACGTTTAGTAATGGCGATCCGATCATGCGTGGCGGAGATAAGTTATTGCAAAAACATATACCAGGCACTAGAGGAATGCCACATGTCACCTTAATAGGTGGCCACTTTCTTCAAGAAGATTCTCCCACGGAATTCGCGCAAGCCATTAATTCCTTTTTAGCAACTGAAGTCACTAACTACTATCAAAAGTAAAAAATAATGTTCGATACACTTAACTTAAGCTAATCTCATTGAGCAACTCAGCGGTTCTATCTGGCTGTTCTAGAGGAAACAGGTGAGCACCATCAAACTCCACTAACTTAAAGTTTGGATGTTTCTTTTTCCACCAATCAATATCACTTTGCCAAAATATATCACTGTGTTTAGCGTGTATTAAAGTTGCGTTAAGTTTTTCCATATTCTTGGGAAAATTTACTACCAGATTGAAGAAGATTGCTTCTTCAATTGCAGCAGAAAAAGCCAATTCAAATTTGTCTTTATACTCTTTCAATCCATGTTCCACATAACTTTCAAAACAATTTGGATGAAAATTTTTAAATAATGGTTTCTCTTTCCAATAACCAAATGCTTCTGCTTTGTTAGAAAACTGAGAACGGCGATTTCTGGCTTTTTTGGCTGGGCCAATTCTGTTCCACAAACCAATTGCTCGGCCTATCCCAAGAATAAATCTTTTACGCTTATTAAATAGCGGTGGATCTATCAGAATGATTTTTTCAAATAACTCTGGTCGTTCAGCTGCCGCCATCATAATTCCAGCGCCGCCAGACGAGTGACCAATGCCAATCACAGGCTGAGTATAGTCGGCTTCGATTGATTCGATAATTTCATTCTTTAAAAAAGCTAGATCAGCTTTTAATTTACTTGGTTTGTGCCCAATGATATTAATATAGTTAATGTCCCCAATAGATAACTTTGAAAACAAATATTCATAAGTTAAAGCAGGAAAACCATTAGCGGCAGCGAAGTGTATTTTTTTCATGGCGCGATTATCTACTATCTTTTTTTATGACGAAAGCGTTACTCAAAAAAGATCACAAATACTCGTTTATCAATCACACATTGGGTAGAATGGCACAAACCAAATTATTTTAAGTACGGATATGTTCAAGCTCATACAAACTATCATTCTTTTGCAAATTGTTATGTTACCAATAAAGATGGTACAAGCGAATGAACAACAAGTTGGCGAGTTCACTGTTCATTACAATCTATTCAGTTCAACCATGATTACGCCCGAAGTTGCCACTCAATATAAATTGAAACGAAGTAAAAATATCGCTCTACTTAACATTAGCGTTGTTAGAAATGAACTAAATGTTGATAGCGATAAAGTAATGGGTGTGGTCAGTAACGTTTTTGGCCAAGGTAGAAGTCTCGCGGGACAACACAAAGGTTTATCTTTTAAAGAAATCAAAGAAGAAACGGCTATTTACTACATAGCGGCAATCCCAATATTTCATGGCGAGCGTTTAAGTTTTGATCTGCAAGTGCAACCAGAAAAAAAGGGTAAACTGCTTCCTATTAGTTTTAAGCAACAGGTTTTTATTGAATAATCTTACCGATCAAAAAGATTAATGAAGAATTTCCTTTCAATATAGATTGCATATCGCTCTCTTTAATCACATCCCTTCCACGCGTTCTAAAAGCCCTTTGTTTTTATTCAAATTTAAGATAAAGTGGTGCTACCAGTTTAATTGCTGGAAATCATTGCACATGATTATTGCAAAGGTTTCTATCATATTGCGTTTTCATAAAATCAATAAAAAGGACAGAAATCATGACAGACAATCGTATTCCTAGAGATAAAGCAAACGACTATAGTGATGAATGGGCATCCAATCGCCGACAATTCATTAAAGAGAAAACAGGAGCGGATCTTAATCACGTTGGTCAATACTCTATCGACCCTAAAGTTTTACCCGGTAATGTGGAAAACTTTGTCGGCGTTTTGCAAATGCCGATCGGAATAGCTGGCCCCGTTAAAATTAATGGTGAGGAAGCTCAGGGCGATTTTTACATCCCTCTCGCAACTACGGAAGGCACACTAGTAGCGAGTTATAGTCGGGGAATGCGAGTGATCAATGAGTGTGGTGGTGTAAAAACAACAGTTGTCGAACAATACATGCAACGAGCACCCGCGTTTATTTTTGAAGATGCTCGCCAAGCAAGAGAATTTGGTCAATGGGTTAAAGATAATTTTGCTGGAATAAAAGCAGCGGCTGAAACTACTACAAGTGTCGGTAAACTCATACACATTCAACAATGGAGCGTCGCTAAAACTCTCTATTTACGTTTCAACTTCACAACTGGTGATGCCGCCGGTCAAAATATGGTCGGTAAAGCGACACTTATGGCTTGTGAATGGATCAGAAAACAATTACCAGGTAGCCGTTATTTATTGTCCGGTAATATGGATACTGATAAAAAACACTCCCATTTAAACGTATTGCATACAAGAGGCAAGCGAGTCATAGCAGAGCTGATTATCAAAAAAGAAGTATTAAAATCAGTTATGAAGGTGGACACAAGAATTTTAGCCAAAGCAACTGTTCTAGCCAATACCGGAGCGATGTTGGCAGGTGCCGCATATAACGGACCCCATTCAGCAAACGGCATTGCCTCTATTTTTGCGGCCACAGGACAAGATGAAGCCAATGTTGTGGAATCCCATGCAGGTCTACTTTCGAGTGAATTATTGGATAACGATGATTTATACATGGCGGTAACTTTGCCATCACTCATCTGCGCCACCTATGGTGGTGGTACAGGGCTTCCTACACAAAGAGAGTGCTTAGAGGTGATGGATTGTTATGGTGCAGGAAAAGCTAATAAATTTGCAGAAATTGTTGCGGCAACTGTTCTTGCCGGTGATATTTCATTGGGCTGTGCAGTCATCGCTGGCGACTGGGTGAGTAGCCATGATGAAATGGGTAGAAATAGAAACTAGTTTTTCATTTATTCAAACACTCAAATTTAAGGCGACTTATGTCGTCTTTTTTGATCTAACCCTCAGCGTTTCTCACAATTTGCCCGCAAATCTCAATGATTGTGTCGGCTTGTTTTTTCGATAGCCCTGTTGAACAAAACGCTTTGTCCGTAATCTCGCCACTTTGCTCAGACATATTTTTTCCTTTGTCAGTCAACACAATATTTTTTTGACGTTCGTTATCGTTAAGAGTCTCTCTCAAAATGAGTTCTTTTTGTTCTAACCGCTTTAATAGCGGCGTCATAGTTGCTTTACTAAGCCCCACCTTAACAGCAAGTTGGCTGATAGAAACATTGTCTTTTTGCCATAACGCCATTAACACCAGAAATTGTGTGTAGGTCAGTCCTAATCGCTCAAGAAGTGGGCGATATATTTTTGTTACTTGGCTTGATGCAGAATAAAGTGCGAAACACAGTTGATCGTCTAATTTTGAAACCGACAAGACACTTCCCATAAAATCAAAAACTCTATACTGCCTATAAAAAATGTAATGTTCAATATATTTTGTTGACTTATATTTCGCGCACTAATAATATGTGAACAAATTAATATAATTACTTAATAGCAAATGTTTTACAAAGGATAAATTATGAGCGATCAATGGCTAAACAGTTTAATCACCGAAACCCCTCAAACTGGATATGAGCTTGCAATCAAAATGTCCCGAATGGGCGTTAAATATACTCAACCATCGGATGATGTTAGAGGAAGGTTGCGACCAGTGTACGGAGAAAATGCTGACAGTTTAATTGCATCCTCTCAGGTGATTGCGATTAACTTTCAAACCGTGGCACAAGCCAATAATCATTGGCGAGAATAAACTAAGTTGTTTTTCCGAATTTATCCATATTAGAACGATTAGGGATTTGTATAAACGACGTAGGCAGATTCAACAGTGCTAAGAATAACGCCAGCTACTTTAGAGTATGGTTGAACCTGGTTAAGTATCGGAACGTATGGCGTTAGAAAATCAATTGCTTTTATCAACGCTTTACCGGTGGCTAGTGACGCTTGAACATTGCTAGTTCTTTTCTTATCGCTCCACTCTTCAAAAGCAACAGCGGAAGCAATCACTAACTCTACTCCTTGAATTGGTTGCTCCAAAGCTTCTGGAAAACATTGTCCAACCAAGGAAGTTGCCTGCTTGCCCAAGTTCAAATACTCTAAATTTAAGTCCTTACTGGGTTGCAAGCGGCTTTTCTTATTTATTTCGTCCAGTGAGACAGCAGTTAATCCAAGTGAATTGGTCATATGATAGCCAGAAGAAATAATACCGTTTGAGGAGTCATCATTAAGATCGTTTGACCAAGCAATATCATGGTCGCCAGCTACAAATTCACGTACGTCTTTTAATGACTTAGAATCGACCTTAGCTGCACGAATAGATGTTTTAATTAGCATAGAGTTCTCCTAAATGTATTTACTGTCTCACATTCAAAGTTGAAGCTGTTTAATTTTACGACTAAGGCGTGGACTGTTATTTTCGACAACCCGGGTTAGTAGTTATTATTTTTTATTTTATTCCTTAACCAAAAAACAATAATCAGTAAATTAAGCACTGTAAAAGTCAAAAACCAACTTGATGCCGTACTAGCACCGAAAGAAAAAATCCCCTGATGCCACTTTATTTCAAGTTTTAAATCATACCAAGTTACATATCCAAGCCTAAGATAAACTAATACATACAGCGTGATTCCCACTTTGATCAAAGCTGGTTTTAGTTGTAATATTTTGTCAGAAAATAAGTCCAAGTTTGCGCTCCGCTATAACACCGAGATCAAGTGGAAACTACTTGCGAGTAGCTCGTTAGTTCAATGAAGCCTTTAATTCAAAATCAATATCCTTTCGTAGCGCTTCGCTTGCCTACGAGTTACTTTTTCCAAGAGCTAAAAAAGTAACCAAAAAAGCCCTTAGCGTTCCCACTAGGGAGTGGTTCTAGTCTAAATTAACCGTAATCATTTACTTCTTTACATAAACTTTGCATAGTATTCTTTCGTTTACATCCCCAATA
>JBMYPE010000012.1:0-15883 GCA_049600015.1 Kangiellaceae bacterium | reverse complement strand
TTGTCTACCAAACCAAACTGTATACGGTTCTGGTAAGTCAATTGAAAACCGTCCCTTATATTTACCAAACGGCATTTTGGTTGTCGCAATTTTTTTTAAATTTTCAGGATCATACATTTGTAATTTTTCCTAGCGACGTTTTCGCTTTTTCTTTTTACTTTTTTTGGCTTCGTCTTTTTCTGCTTTGAGTCTAAGTTGCTCTTCGACTTCTACCAATTCTGTTTTAATCATAGTGGGTGTTTCTAAACTAATATTGCCTAGTATCGAAGATCTAAATTCGTGGACCAATATTTTGCACACGCGATCTAAGTCAATTCGCCCGCCTCTCTGTAAGCAACCTCTAATGCGACCAATGTCTTCTAATAATCGTGTTGTATCATCCGATAACTCTTCCAGCTTAAAGTTCTCTTTTAGTTCGTTCGGATAGGCTTCTCTAAAATACTCCATAGCGTAGTAAGCAATATCATCATATTCGAGAACCGTATCTTTTATCGCACCAGTAATAGCTAAGCGATAACTACTATTAGTGTTATTAATTTTTGGCCATAAAAATCCCGGCGTATCCCAAAGAATAATTCCTTCAGCCAAATCAATTCTTTGCTGTCTTTTAGTCACTGCAGGTTCATTACCCACTTTTGCAATGATACGGTTACTTAAAATATTAATAATGGTTGATTTACCGACGTTGGGGATACCCATAATCATTGCGTTAATCGGTTTTTCTTTTTTTTTAAAGTCAGGGAGCAATTGATGACATAATTTGATCAGCTTTCTTACCTCCTCCGGCTTTTTAGCAGTTATTGGCAATGACCGAGTATCACGGTGACTATCAAATTCCTCACACCAGAGTTTAGTAATTGCAGGATCAGCTAAATCTATCTTGTTTAGAATTCTAATAATCGGACGTTTTCTTTCACTGTTTTCCAAAATACTAGCAACAGCAGGGTTAGTGCTACTGTATGGGATACGTGCGTCAACTACTTCAATAACCAAATCGACCTTTGGTAAAGCTTCTTTGATTTCTTTTTGGGCTTTATGCATATGCCCTGGATACCATTGAATGGTCATATTCCACTTCGATTTAATAGATAGTCACCTGATTATCCACTATTGCTTAAGTAGATGGAATAATAAGATTTTCGAAAGCATTTAAAAATTGTGCTAAAGTAATTACATACCATTTATGGTGTGAATTCACATTTCAAAATAATAGAAATAGGATTTAAGTTATGGATAATGAAAGACGTCAATATCATCGAGTTAACTTTGATTCTGTAGCAACCTTATCTGGTAGCGAACAAATTTTTAATTGTCAGGTAATGGATCTATCGCTACATGGTGTGCTATTAAGACCTCATGGCGTTATTTATGCAAAAAAGGACGTCGAATACACGCTCGATATTCCTCTCGGACACGATGAAAATGACACGCTTGTAAGTATTCAAATGTCCCTCAAATTACTAAGACAAAATCCAGATAACCTAGCTTTTGAATGTGCTCAATTAGATTTAGATAGTATTACTCATTTACGACGAGTTGTAGAATTGAATTCTGGTGATCCTAGTATTCTGGAGAGAGATTTGCAGACACTTTGTCAGGATAATGAATAAAAATCGACTACAGCTCAGCCATCTGAGTCAGCGCATCTTGTAAATTACTAACTCCTTTTATTTCCATACCTTTTATCGAGCCTTTTGGTTGATTACCCTTAGGCACTATCGCTTTTGTAAATCCATGTTTAACCGCTTCCTTTATTCGCTCTTGTCCATTGGGGACTGGACGGATTTCGCCGGCTAATCCTATTTCTCCAAAAATTATCAAATCTTGTGGTAATACTTGAGTTCTAAGGCTTGAAACTATTGCAAGTAACTGCGCTAAGTCGGCACTGGTTTCCATTACTTTTACGCCGCCAACCACATTTAAAAAAATGTCTTGGTCATGGCAGAAGATTCCTCCATGCCGAGATAAAACGGCTAACAGCATAGACAACCGGTTTTGATCAAGCCCTACAGCGACTCTTTTAGCATGACTGCCGTGGGACTCATCAACCAAGGCTTGTACTTCAACTAACAGTGGACGAGAACCTTCCCAAGTGACTGTTACAGCCGAACCTGATGCTGCTTGTTGATAACGAGAAAGAAAAATTGCAGATGGATTTTGCACTTCCTTCAATCCCTCTTCCGTCATTGCAAAAACACCTAGTTCATTGACAGCACCAAAGCGGTTTTTTACTGCGCGTAAAATTCGATAGCGCCCATCTCGCTCTCCTTCAAAATAAAGCACCGCATCCACCATATGCTCTAAAACTCTAGGACCAGCTAAAGCTCCATCTTTAGTTACATGACCTACAACAAACAAAGCAATCCCTTTTTGTTTTGCGAACCTAACCAACTGAGCTGTGCTTTCTCTTACTTGAGCCACGCCACCCGGTGCTGATTGTAAATGTTCGGTATAAATGGTTTGAATTGAATCAATCACCATCACTTGCGGTTGTATTCCGTTTTTTTCTCCCATTTGTGCGGTGGCTATAATCGTTTCAACTTTGGTTTCAGTTAACAAACTTAGTTTTTCACCATTTAGACCCAAGCGTTTTGCTCTCATTGAAATCTGCTGAGCTGACTCCTCACCGGTGACATAAACCGCGTTAAATGACTCACCTAAACGGCACATAACCTGTAATAATATAGTGGACTTGCCAATCCCAGGATCACCACCTAGTAACACAACAGACCCTGGCACTAATCCACCACCTAAAACTCTATCTAGCTCGCTCAAGCTTGTATTTATTCGCTTAGTTGTTTCATGCTTAACTTCACTTAACTTTTGTAACTGACTAGCAGAACCTGAGTACCCAGCAAAGCGTCCACTTTTAGCGTCACTATCCCTATCAATTTGTTCTACTAAACAATTCCACTCACCGCAATCAGCGCATTGCCCACCCCATTTGGGCGAGACAGCACCACATTGATTGCAGACATATTGAATTTTGTTTTTTGCCATATTGTGTTCTCTATATTTTACAAGCGCTGTTAAATTAATTTTACGGTGTCTTTAGTAGCAGAGCATTAATTGTTCATAAGCTTCTTTTATTTGTTTAAATTTACCTTCATCGCCACCTTTATCGGGGTGGTGTTGATTTGCTAGTTGACTGTATCTTTTTTTTATTTGGGAACGACTCAGATTATTATTGTCCTGCAAACCTAAACAATTTATCGATTCTGCTTTCTTATCTAATGCAAAGTACTTTGTCCAAAATTCATTCAACATTGATTGAATCTCACTCTCAGGCAACTCAAGATTAGATTTATCAAGATAGAATTCTTTCAATTTGGCTTCAGCTTTTTCACTCAAAGTGCCATATTCTTGAATTTCAGAGCTATCGAATTGGCTCGGTTGTGTAGTCGTTTTTTCATGCTTGGTTAGTTTTATGCAAAGTGCACTAATCTGTAACTCGTAATTACTTTGCGCTAGTTCACCTAACAACAAATAGAGCTGATGAAAAAGATAAAAGTGTTTTTTAAATAGGCTAGTGTCCGTCACTAATTCAGAAGTAGATTTGCTAAAAAAATCATGCTTACTTTCTAACCTAATCATCAAATCATATTCTCTAACGCCATCTGGCGACAACTTTAATTCATCTAAAAGTATTTGTTGTTTAGCTTTCATATTGAATAATGATAAAATGAGTTAAATTTAATGAATTCAGATATTACAAAATGAGTAGCCCGAATAAAGAAAATAGTAACACAGACACAAATCCACCAGAAGAGGTAAAAAAAGTTGGGCCAGTGCAAGTAATTGGTAGTGTGTTAGCTGCTATGTTTGGTGTCCAATCAGACAAAAATAGAGAAAGGGACTTTAATTCTGGCAATATGAGTCACTTCATTTTTGTGGGAATTGTGTTTGTGATCATATTTATTTTTACCCTGATAGCAATAGTCAATACGATTCTCGAAGAAGCTGGCATGTAAATGCTAAGAATCACCCAAGCTCAATCTAAAGATAAAACAGACGTTGCTAACCTATTCAATCAGTACCGCATTTTTTATCAAATGAATAGCGACTCAAAATCAGCCATGCAGTTTATTTCAGAGCGTTTGGATCAAAGTGATTCCATCATTTATTTAGCTAGGTTTTGTAAAATAAACATACATTCCGAATTTTCTAACCGAGCTAACGAGGCCTGTGGTTTTATTCAAATTTATCCTGCCTTTTCTTCAGTGGCAATGAGACCCATTTGGATACTAAACGATCTGTTTGTCAACGATCAATGCAGAAATAAAGGCATCGCAAAAGGATTGATGGAACATGCAAGATTGGAGGCTCAAAAGCGGGGGATATTTTCCATCAAGCTAGCAACTGCGGTCGACAACTCTACAGCAAAAAACTTATACGAGTCTTTAAACTATAAAAAAATAGATAAATTTGATAATTACAGTTTAAAAATCTAACCTTAGTTTACGCTATGCATCAAATCAGAATTAATTGATAAATACGCTTGGGGAAACGTTAAAGCGCATAGCTAACTCTTTAACATGTCTTAAAGTTAAAGATCTTTTTGCGTTAAGAATTTCAGAAACAACACCCTGACTACCAATTTCTTTTAACTCTGACTGGCGAACGCCATGTAGTTTGATAAGATATTTTAAGGCTGCGAGTGCGCCACCTTCTAAGTTTTCTACATATTTTTTTTCGTACTTTTCCGCAGCAGAGGCCATTGCTTCAATTAACCCTCTAATATGGCTATTAGGTCTATTTTCTACTAATTCAACAGCATCTTGAATATTAGCAAGAAGGGTTTGATAATCTTCATGATTTTTTGGACAGTCAATCATTGGTGCAACAATATTCCAATGTTGCATCGCATTTTCTAAACTTGGATTCATTTTGTTACCCTATTTATTGTTTTTTTCATTTCAAGTATTTGTTCGATAGTGAATTCAAATGATGATTTAAGTTAATTATTCAGTGCTTTCCGGCAACTACATCATCCACTAAAACAACCTGCGCTTCAAAATTAATAAACGTTCGAGCTAAAAGAGTTGTTTCTGGAATGGGGAATTTAAATGAGCTATTAAAACCGCGAATATCTCCAAAAGTTTTGCGCAACTCTTCAGGGGACTGAAATTTTGATTCTCGCATTATTTGATACCAACCTTGCAAATGCATATGAGCGTTAGGGTATCTTTCTTGCGCTTCGAGTATTCGATTGACTGCAACAACTTTCAATTAAATATCTCCCTGTACGCGACTCAAAATTTTAAAAGTACAACAGTCCTTCTCAATAATAACTGAAAAAAGGTTGACTTCAAAATCTCTGGTTGTGTTAATGCTAGCTACAGATTGAATTAGATGATGTATTAAATAGAAAAACTGCTTCTTAATCATTATTATTATATTCAACAACTTTTATATGCGACTTGAGAATATACATTAGTAGATAAACAATCAAACTTCAAATAAAAATTTACGAAATGATAAATTGTAACCATAAATCGACCAATTTCATCAATAAAAAATAAAATTATCTCAAAACCTTAATTAAATCATGGCGATATAACGAGAATATGTGCGTTAGATAAAGCCCAAGAGTGGATTAGTTTTATCTCAAATAGCTAAAAGCATCACAAACTGGTAACCTTTTCATATTCGGTCTTAGGAAGTATTCAATATGTATCCAACCATCTATCAATCAGACAGTTTAACCATTGGAAGCTATGGATTAATGTTAGCCATCGCTTATTTGGTTGGGCGTTGGTTTTTTTTGAAACAGTTAGCGTCTCAATCCGATCTAAAATTTAATAGTGAAATATTGATTATCTTGTTATTAACTTTTGGAGTTGTGGGAGCTAAATTAATGTTTTTGATTAAAAACCCTGATAAATCACATTTACTATACAGTGGAACTGGTTTTTCCAGCCAAGGGGCGTTGCTAGGCGCAATAGTTGCGAGCTTTCTTTTTACTTACTTAAATAAAGTATCTTTAGATCGAATTTTAGATAATGCAGCGCCAGCGGCAATTCTTGCTTATGCAATTGCGAGAGTTGGTTGCTTTTTATCTGGAGATGATTGCTACGGAATTGCCACAAACCTACCTTGGGCTATGGACTTTCCTGACGGAATTGCACCGACCGACGAACACGTACACCCAGTACCTCTCTACGAAATTATCTATTCAGCAATTATATTTTTAATTCTAACAGGGCGTAACACGGCAAATTCTAAACCCTATGAGTCTTTCTTTTTATTGCTTGGCTTGTGGGGAGTTTGTCGATTTGCAGTGGAGTTCATCAGCGCAAATGAAAAACTCATGATGGGAATGAGTGGCTCACAAGTGGGCGCGTTATTGATGACCATCACTTCTATTTTCTATTTTGCTGTAATTCGCAAAAAATTTCCGTAATATAATCGCATGTAAAAATTTTCGTATTAAGAATCAACTGAAAAAGCGGCATTAATTCGGCGAGTAAAAGTTTCTGCATTTTCAAAACCAATCGCCCTTAAGCGCTTATCTTCTTTACCTTGTTTATCAAAAAATAAAATACTAGGAAGCCCGACAACACCGTAGTGTTTCATCAAAGCTTTATCTTCGGTATCATTTGCGGTGACATCCGCTTGTATAAGAATCGTATTAGATAGTGCGTTGACTACATCAGGATGCGGAAAAACTAATGCTTCAAATTCATAACAGGCAGTACAACTTTCTGCAAAGAAATCAAACATAACCGATTTACCTTGAGCGTTTGCCTCGGCTACTTTCCTTTCGACATCGGCGATGGTTTTGACTCGAACAAAATGACTAGAATTATCTACTTGAGAATGTTCACCTTTTAAAACGTTTCCTGCTGACAATCCTTTTAGTGGTTTGAGAAGTTCTCCATTTCCCATAGCTGCACCAACCATTAATAAAAGCGCGTACACAAATATAAATAGGCCAATTCCTTTCCAGAGTTTTGCTATATTGGATTCCACTTGAGAGAGCGCTCCCATGTAAGTCGCAGTGACAATTAATAGCACCGACCATAAAACCATATTCAGCGTATCAGGAATTAGATGTTTAGTTATGTAAAGTGCCATAGCTATCATGCCGACACCAAATGCTGCTTTGACTGCATTCATCCAACCACCCGCTTTAGGCAGCAGTTTACCGCCGCCCACACCAACTAATAAAAGCGGTATACCCATACCAACGGCTAAAGCATACAGTGCCACTCCACCAATGACAGCGTCCCCTGTTTGCGCAATATAAAGCAATACACCGGCTACGGGCACTGTGACACAAGGTGAAACAACTAATGCAGACAACACGCCCATAGCAGAAGCTCCCATCAAAGTCCCACTTTCTTGGTTATTGGAAACATTAGTTAGTTTATTTCGCATTCCTGCTGGTAGTTGCAACTCATAAAAGCCGAACATAGATAGCGACAAAAGAACGAAAATAATCGCTGCTGGGACCACAAACCAAGCAGACTGCAAAGTGTTACTGTTGACATCCACGCCAAACAAACTAGTGGCACTGCCTACAATAAACCCAATAATTGCAAAGGGTATGGCCATTGATTGTGTATAGGTCAATGAGAGTAAAAATGAACGTCTTGTGGTGATGTTTTCACCTTGACCAACAATAATGCTGGATAAAATTGGCACCATTGGCAGAACACATGGTGTGAATGCTAGCCCTATTCCAAGCAGCACCATGTAAAAAACAATTTCTAATATACTCTTATCCGTTAAGAAATTTGACACTTTTTCTTGTTCTGGAACAAACTCTTTAATCGTTTTTTCTGACTGGCTTTGCTTTTTGGGAGTCGCAGCATTATCAGTTTGTTGAGCTGAATCACTCTCAACTGCACTTTTAGGTGTTATTTTGGATGCGACAAAGTTAAAAGTCTTTTCTTCTGGCGGATAACAAAGCCCCGCTTCTGCACAGCCTTGATATTCGACGGTGACAGAAAAATCTTTTTTATGTGCGACAAAAGGAACACTAATTTCCAAATTATGATAATAAACTTCTACATTACCTAAATATTCATCGACTTTCTTTTTTCCATCCGGGATATAGGCATCCGATAAGCTCGCATTTTTGCCGGTAAAAGCGAATCGGCTTTTGTACATGTAATATTCGTCTGCGATATCAAAACGAATAATGACCTCTTCATCGACAATCTCAGATGTCATTTTAAACGCATCTTCGACATCTAAAAATTCAGAAGGTCCACCAAACAAATCGGCTAAATCGACTTCTTCTTCCGATTTTACTGATGTGATGCTTAGTGAGCATATTACAAATATATAAGTAAAAATAAGTTTAGCGTTTTTAGTCATCTTGTTTTCGATCCTTAATCGATCCAATTTATTTGCGATGTTCCATTTTGAATCGCTTCATCTAGTGCTTGGTTACTTCTTTCTAACCACTGATAAGCATTAAAGTTACGCTCGCCTTCCGAAATACCCATACTAATACTCAAATTTTTATCCTGCTTGTTAAGACAAAAATATAAATTTGAAAATTGTTCCTGAATCGTTCGCATAACGCTCGCCCAGTGTTTCTTATTTCCAGAGGTTAAAATGACGCCTAGTTGATTAGTGTCCAAATGTCCCATTATGTCAGTTTGTCGAAGTCGTTTTTTTAGTAATTGCGTCAACTGATTAATTGCATTGTTAATAAAGGAGAAATGAGAGTTTGCAATAAGCTCTTCCACTTGGTCTATTTGAATTAATACTAACGCTAATTGAGCCTGGGAACGAGTGATTCTTGCAGTTTCTGAGGCGATGATTTGCTTAAATTTAGCAGGATAAGGAAGGTTTGTGTCAGGGTTAAGATCAATTTGCGGACTAAGCGAGCGGAATTTTTGAGTATATAGCTTTGCCATAAACATCAACTGCTCTTTTTGTACCGGTTTAACAATAAAAGCAGTCCCACCGGACATTAGCGCTTGGTTTTGTTTTCTAAGATTTTCTTCTGCGGATAAAAATATGATGGGTAAGTGCGCATACCGAGGCATTTGTCTGATCATTTGAGTTAATTCAACTCCTGATGAATCTGGCATTTGCATGTCCATTAAAATGGTTTCAGGATCAAATCCTCTAATTGCTTCTAACACAATCGATGGGTTATTCACTACTCTGATTTCAAAATGCCCTTTTTGTAACACTTTTTCGTAATATCTCGCTTGCGCCTTTGAATCCTCCATCACCAAAATTCGACAAGGCGATGCAGCGTTTAGATCAAATGATAACTCAATTTGATCAAATAAACCGCTAACGGAAAATGGTTCAATTACAAAGCCGGTACCTTTGTTTCTAATCGCTCTTAGTCGATTCTCTTGGCTATCTTCGTTAGCAGTAAAAATGAGAGGAGAATTTTTTGTTTCTACTGCTTCGTCATCTAATACAGATAACTCTTCAGCAGACTCTAAAGGCGCAATTATTATGCTACCTTGTTGTTGAGATAAATCAAAACAAGCCTTTAAGCTATCTGCTTTGACACACTCGATGCCTAACGAATCTAACTTTGTATACAGTGATTCATACAGCTCGATACGAGATCCTTTCATAAGATCATGACTGATCAAAAATATCAGTTTACTTTTGTCATTGTACAAACTTAAGTAATCTAACTGGCTATTGGATTCAACTTCAACCTCTAATTCGATTTCTGATGCTGCCTCTGACTCAAAATCAATAGTTTCTGTGCTGGGTGAATCTTCTTCGAAATCGAAACTTTCGGATTCCACTTCAATCTCAACCGGCGGCTTAATTTCTATAACCTCGATGTCGTCTAGGCTCAGTTCTCGCTCTTCACCTTCCACTTTTTCTTCTGGAGATTCGCTCTGGCTGTCATTACTGACAGCATTTTTCGAGCCTGCTTTATCCAATTGATATTGATTTGCCTTAGGAGAAGATTTAATTTGTCTAGTTTGTGGCTTTACCCCTTGGGAAAGTTTAGTAGCATGATCAAACAGTCTTTTAGCTAATCGTCTTAACAGTGGCTTTTGTGACTGCAAAGATTCTTCACTCATTGAAAGTTGTTTAATCAACTGGTTGAGGATCTTCGCCGTCGAAGTAAATTTTTGCTCTAAACAAGATTCACGCGTTTTTTTGACCTGAGATAAAAGAGCAGTAAGCCGGAGAGAGTCAACATCACTTTCCGCGATATCAACCAAAAAGCGGGAAAACTGTTTTAATTTTATTGGTGTTCTACGCAAAAATTGTTTTTGAACATCGTCAGTAATTTGTGTTTCCAGCATAAAACTTTAATTTACATCCGTTTTCTACAAAAATGAATCTATTAGCTATAGAGTAATTATCGACTATATCTTAGTTAAATCAATCCAAATCAAGTAATTATGTGACAGAACTCCATTGCTTATAGATAACCGGTGACGCTACAATGGAAATCAATCATTTTTCTATTCATTTACTGCTCTCAACTTTTTATGTTTCGATTTTTATTTATATTATTTATTTTAGTTCCTATTATCGAAATTGGCGTCTTTATACAGGTTGGTGACCAATTGGGGTTAGGCGCAACCATCGCAATAGTCATCATTACTGCTGTAATTGGCGTTAACCTGTTAAAGCAGCAAGGTTTTGTTGCTATGAGGGACATTCAGAATAGCTTAAACCAAGGCAAAATGCCCGCTTTAGAATTGGCTGCCGGAGCACAACTCTTGTTCGCTGGTGGTCTACTTTTAACGCCCGGTTTTGTCACGGATAGCATCGGTTTTTTATTAATGGTGCCCGCCATTAGAATGGCTGTTGCCAGCATTCTAATCTCTCGAATCAAGCTCTCAAATTTAAATGGGTCATCAGCTCAATTTGGATCGGGTGCTTTTTATCACCATCAAAATACCACCTCATCATCAGACCCACAGCATTCAAACCAATCACCTTTTCATCATTCTGAAAGTCAAAATCAAGGACGAATTATTGAAGGTGAAGTCAGCTCACGACCTGAACCTGAAGATGAGCAAAATAAGGGATAATCAATGAAATACCTACACAGCATGATCCGAACAAATTGCCCGGAAGAATCCGTAAAGTTTTACACAGAAGGTTTAGGTCTAAAACTAATTAGCCGAAGAGATATAGAAGCAGGCAGATTTAGCCTTTACTTTTTAGGTGAAAGTGAAGACTCACCTATGGTGGAACTAACCCATAACTGGGATGAACAAACCTACACCAATGGTAACCAGTTTGGTCATTTAGCTTATCAAGTGGATGATATTTATCAAACTTGTCAGCATTTAAGCGATATGGGAGTGACCATTAATAGACCACCAAGAGATGGACACATGGCATTTGTTAAAGATCCAAATGGAATATCAATTGAGTTACTGCAAGCTGGTGAGAGGTTGGCTCCAAAGGCTCCTTGGGATACGATGGAGAATGTTGGTTCTTGGTAGATACAGCGTTAAGCTCACGTAGAAACAAAATCACTTACTAGAGCCACAGTCTCTTCAAGTGGAATCTCTATTTTTTATCCGCTGCCACTAAAATACGATTGTTATTCTGGACTAACTAAATCAGTTGAGACTTATAGTCAGAACAATCGTTATCGTCCTCTAATTGAATTTCATCAAAACTCTTAAACTGTATACATTGTCTGATAAAAGAGTTATTTCACGCTGCTTAATTGACCAATGACATTCAAAATTTGCTCGTACTAGATCAATGTGGCGGTTTGAAAAAAGCGTTAATTTGTTGAAACCTTCACCAAGCATTTGCCGTCGAATATTATCCGGATATTATATACATACTCGAATATAAATCATAAATTGACAACAAATCAAGATTGACACCTTAATATTACAATTTAGTTGTTTATTTCATCCGAATTGTTCTATTATTCAACTCTTCTGGGTATAATGCGCTCCAAAATAGATCGTTTAAAGAGGATCACCTGATGGGATCAACTACTGGAAAAAGAACTGCTTTTTACCAAAACCATTTAGATGCTAATGCCAAAATTGTTGATTTTGGTGGTTGGGATATGCCGCTAAACTACGGTTCACAAATAGAAGAACATCACGCTGTAAGAACTGACGCTGGTATGTTTGATGTTTCGCATATGACGACTGTAGAAGTTAAAGGAACAGATGCAAAGCCCTATTTGCAAACTTTATTAGCCAACGATGTTGATAAGTTGCAAACTTCTGGCAAAGCTCTTTATAGCGGTATGCTGAATGAAAGTGGTGGTGTGATTGATGATTTAATCGTTTATTTTATTGATCAGGAACATTATCGCGTAGTGGTTAATGCCTCTACTCGTGAAAAAGATCTAGCTTGGATGAGCAAACAAGCGGCTAACTTTGATGTCAGTGTTGAAGAAAATAACGATTTTGCGATGATTGCAGTTCAAGGGCCAAATGCAATTACAAAAACTAACCAAGTCTTATCAAGTACGCAGCAATCCGCAGTGAAAGACATTGGTGTATTTTTTGCGGCAGATAGCGAAGGTTATTTCATTGCGCGTACCGGTTACACCGGAGAAGATGGTTATGAAATCATGGTGCCAAATGACCAAGCAAGTGACTTTTGGAATAAGCTTTTAGCCGCGGGCGTAAAACCTTGTGGTTTAGGCGCACGTGATACTTTACGTTTAGAAGCTGGTATGAATTTATACGGCAATGAAATGAATGAAAGTGTTTCTCCATTAGAGGCCAATATGGCGTGGACGATTGATTGGAAAAATGAAGCAAGAGATTTTATTGGTAAGTCATCTCTTGTTTCTCACAAAGAATCAGGCGTCAAAAATAAACTGGTTGGATTAATACTTGAAGGTAAAGGCGTGATTCGATCACACATGAAAGTAGTTATAGATGATGAAGCTGCCGGTGAAACAACCAGTGGCACTATGTCTCCAACTTTAAAACAAAGTATAGGCGTTGCTAGAGTTCCTAAGACTGTGGGCGACTCTGTGATGCTAGAAATTCGTGGTAAACTGGTTCCTGCAAAAGTAGTTAAACCTTCTTTTGTTAGAAACGGTAAAGCGTTAAATTAGAATACAAAATAAATTTGCATTAGAAAATAAGTAAGGGGAATAAAATGAGTAATGTACCAAGCGATTTAAAATATATCAGTTCACACGAATGGGTAAGACTGGAAGATGATGGAAGTGTCACCATTGGTATTACTGATCATGCACAAGAACTTTTAGGTGATATCGTTTATGTTGAATTACCAGATATTGATAGCGAAGTAGCGGTTGAAGATGAAATGGCAGTCGTTGAATCAGTAAAGGCGGCATCAGATATCTATGCACCTATTTCGGGCACCATTACTGAAGTCAATGAATTATTAGAAGACGCTCCTGAAACTATCAATTCATCACCTTACGACGATGGTTGGATGTTTAAAATGCAACCTTCTGAGCCAAGTGAGTTAGATAACTTAATTGACTCTGAAGCTTATCAAAATGAAATAGAAGACTAGTTAATTCTTATTTTCCTAACCAAAAGGGTCGGAGTTTCAAAGCAAATTGGTTAACGGATATTTGCTCGTAAACAATTAAGCAACTTTATTTAATCCTACTTTTATTTGTACGTGACTCCGACCCTGTTCTAATTATCCCAATTCTATTGAGAACTCGCATGAAAAATACATTAAATAATCTACAAAACCCTCAAGAATTTAGTCAACGACACATTGGTCCTGATAGCCATGAAACTCAAACCATGTTGGACGAGCTAGGCTTAAATTCATTAGATGATTTGGTATTTGAAACGGTTCCCAATAAAATTCGTTTACCTAAAGAACTAAATATTCCTTCCGCAAGAAGCGAACAACAAGCACTAGCCGATATAAAAACGATAGCCGATCAAAATGAAGTTTACTCAACTTATATTGGAATGGGTTACTACCCAACAGTAACGCCTACAGTTATTTTAAGAAATGTTTTAGAAAACCCTGGATGGTATACGGCATATACGCCATATCAACCAGAAATCGCACAAGGTCGATTGGAAGCCATTATTTCTTATCAGCAAATGACAATGGATTTAACTGGTATGGAACTGGCGAGCGCATCATTGTTAGATGAAGCCACAGCTGCCGCGGAAGCTATGGCAATGGCTAAGCGCGTTTCTAAAAACAAAAAGAATAATCGTTATTTTGTCGATCAAAATGCTTTTCCACAAACGATTGATGTAATTAAAACTCGCGCTGAACATTATGGATTTGACTTAGTTTTTGGTAATGCAGAAGATGCTGCAAATGAAGATGTGTTTGGTGCATTTATTCAATACACAGATTGCACAGGCAAAGTAATTGATCTTCAACCAATCATAGATGCACTACATGATCATAAAGCGATTGTTGCGGTTGCAGCGGATATTATGAGCTTAGTATTATTAAAATCGCCCGGCAGTTGTGGAGCAGATATTGTTTTAGGATCGTCTCAACGATTTGGTGTTCCCATGGGTTTTGGTGGGCCACACGCGGCTTATTTTGCGACAAAAGATCAATACAAGCGCTCCATGCCTGGAAGAATCATTGGTGTTTCCATTGATAAAAACAACCGCCCCGCTTTACGCATGGCCATGCAGACTAGAGAGCAGCATATTAGAAGAGAGAAAGCCACATCTAACATATGTACTGCACAAGTTTTACTCGCAAATATTGCGGCATTTTATGCCATTTATCATGGACCAGATGGCTTAAAAAGAATTGCGACTCGAATCCACCGCTCCACACAAATTCTTGCAAACGCTTTATCAAACAATGGTATTTCTATCCTTAATAAAAATTATTTTGATACTTTAACAATCAATTGTGAGAACAAACAAAGCGAGATTTTATCGAGAGCTAATAACGCCAAAATCAATTTGAGAGTTGATTCTAACTCACAGGTCGGTGTGAGTTTGGATGAAACAGTAACCTCTCAAGATATACAAAATTTATTTGAAGTCATTAGCGGTTCAACTGCCAAAATTGATTTTTCTACAATCGAAAAATCTATTGATGGACCAAGTTTTTCTGTTGGCTCTGAGCGCTCTGATGAAATCCTCACTCATCCAGTTTTTAATACACATCACGCAGAAACTGAAATGCTACGTTACCTAAAATCTTTAGAAAACAAAGATTTTTCATTAGCGCATGGAATGATTGCGTTAGGTAGTTGTACGATGAAACTCAATGCAACATCAGAAATGCTGCCTATCACTTGGCCAACATTTGCTAATATTCATCCGTTTGCTCCGAGCTCTCAAACGAAAGGATACTTACAATTAACTACAGACCTAGAAAACTGGCTTGCCGAAGTCACTGGCTATGATGCGGTTTCTTTACAACCTAATTCGGGTGCACAAGGTGAATATGCAGGGTTATTAGCCATTCATAAATACCATGAAGCACGCGGCGAAGGGCATAGAAACATATGTTTAATTCCTAGCTCTGCTCACGGCACAAACCCTGCAAGCGCTCAAATGGCAAACATGAAAGTCGTTATAGTTAATTGCGATGATGAAGGTAATGTCGATGTTGCAGATCTAAAAAGTAAAGTCGAAGAAGTATCTGAAAATTTAGCCTGTTTAATGGTGACTTACCCTTCAACTCATGGCGTATTTGAAGAGTCAATTATTGATATTTGTGCGTTAATCCATGAACACGGCGGTCAAGTTTATATGGATGGAGCGAATATGAATGCGCAAGTTGGAATTACCTCTCCGGGATTAATGGGGTCAGACGTTTCCCACTTAAACTTACATAAAACCTTTGCTATCCCTCATGGTGGCGGAGGCCCTGGCGTTGGCCCGATTGGCGTGAAAAAACACTTACAAGAGTTTTTGCCTAATCATACAGTGACAAAAATAGAAGGTTTAAATGAAACAAGTGGAGCTGTATCGGCTGCACCATTTGGAAGTGCTGGCGTTCTGCCGAT
>JBMYPE010000011.1:0-16993 GCA_049600015.1 Kangiellaceae bacterium | reverse complement strand
CTCCGCCGCCACAGGCACAAATAGTGATTAATGAAAGTGCTGAGAGAATTTTTGATATTATTTTCATTTGAAAAGTATTAACGCCACTTCGAGTGATCTGAAATTCATACTGTAAATGTTTAATTCCCTTAGATCTTCACAGAAGTATCACAATTCAAACTATTCATTGAAAAAGAACCGACAAATGCGTTCAAACTACACAACATATCTAGTGGGCGTCAATCAAAATGATTTACTTAAAATAATTCCACCCCACATGGCACTACGATCCGCTCGGCCTACTTTTACCTCGGATGTTTGTGCACGATAAAAATAACTGGTTCTCCAACCTGAACTCCATTGTTTGGTTACTCCGATCCAACCGTCTACAATCAAGTTCCTAATTTCAGACGAAGAGTAATCAATATTATTACTTTTAAACTGACCTTGTAAAAAAGTGTTATAAGCTCTGGCATGTAGATTAAATCCACCCCAAAAATAAAATTCATCTTTGCTGTTACTCAAGCCAGCTAAACTACTCGATTTTTCGGAATAATCGTTAAATTGTGGTCTAAAGCTATACCAAGGCGTATCAAAATTGCCTATGCGAGTGGCTAATCCAAATGAGCCTTCGGTTAAGTAACCGATGCTTGCCTGCCATGTAGTGCTCACTTCGATATTATTTGATGCGAAATTGCCCGTATAAAGTAGCTCTTGACGCGCGATGCTGTATCTGGCCACTAATTCCCCACCTTTACTAATTTGATTTTCCCATCCAACGGGCGTTTCACTACCAAGAAGTTTGTGTGTCTTGGTTTGTAAGTTTTCGGCAATCGAGGAGCCCATCACGCCAATTGTTAGCGTTGAAACAAGTGCGCTGCTGGATTGCAAATCAATCTTTTCTTGGGTGTTGGAAAGGTAAATTAAACTTGCGTAAGGTCTATCTCCGACTTGTTGGGATCTGTCTGAGATTGCTTCTGGAGTAAAAATAGTGAAACCAACCTCTAAGCTATGCAATAGCCGATCATGCGGATTGCTTTGATTCGCAAAACCGCTAAGTTCATTAATCCAATTTAACGCATCATTTAAAGAAAAAGCATAATCCGCAGCTCTTTGTCCCGCTAAAGTGACAGATAGACCTCCCGTGTAGTCTTTATCTTTGCTCCCAAAGGCAAACAAGTCATTGTCAACATATAAGGACCAGCCGGTATCGTTGGGTTCGATTTCTGTCTCCCATATCCAGTCTTGGTATGGGCGTTTCTCCGTCGCAATAGAGGCAGACGGTAACCCCGATAAAAATTGAATGTCGTCAATCTTTGGATCATGAACGGCGCTCACCAAAGATGCGTTGGTAATGAGCACTATTGTGCTGATTAAAATTAGAGATAGTTTATTCATGGTAATTTCTTTTATAAAACAATATATGACCGGTCGTTTTTATATAGATGAAAGTAAAACGTCTTTGTTACATGACCGGTCGTCTTAATGTTGTTTGTCTGAAAGGCTTATTTCGGTAACTGGTTGATTTTTAATTGAAATAGAGGTTTAGTTGGTTTTTAAATACTTCATAGGAAGATGATGATCGACTTGCTTTCATCCGTATAACGGTTCCTTCCCATGCATTGAAAATAAAGGTCGCTAGAGCGAGTGAGTCCACACTGTGTTCAAGCTCACCCTGCGATTTAGCATCGTCTAAGGTCTTTTCGATTAACTTGGTTACTTTTTCCATGTGATTATTGGTGACTGCGCGAATGGATTCAACTTCATCTGCCATCTCTAAACAAAGATTAGCAAATAAGCAACCACCGTTAAATTCGCAACTTTCAATGTGCTGATGGTAATCTCCAAAAAATTTATTGAGACGTTGCTTAGGACTGTCATCTGCATTAGCGAGTAGGCTTTGGACGTTTTCCATATTGATATTGGATAGTTTTTCAAGCGCCTCTACTACAAATGCTTCTTTACTCGAAAAGTGATTATAAAATGAACCTTTAGGTACGCCAGCGGCATCCACAATTTGTTTTACCCCAGTCCCATTATAGCCTTTCGCAAAAAGCACCTTGGTTCCAGAGTCTAGAATGTGTTGTCTACAATGTCCGATTCGTCCCATACCGACAATATATGACCGGTCGTCTCTAAAGTCAAGGTTTGCTTGAAAATAAATACCCATTAATTTCCCAGCGCTAGTCAATGCTAATCAATTTATTGACCTGACTATAGCTTTATACTTTATTCTCGGACTCTTGTGATTGTAGCGATGGGAGTAATGGACATGTGTCAAACAATTAACCAGATTTCGGACAATGATTTTATTGAACAGTTTGAAAATAAAACACTCGATCCAAGATACTTTAATCATATCGGACATTTAAGGCTGGCATGGCTTTATTTGAACACCAATAATTTGCAAGACGCCATTCAAACCAGCTGTTTCAGAATTAAAGCCTATGCGACAAGTTTAGGAGCCACTACGAAATTTAATACTACTATTACCAGTGCGTTGTTAGAGATAATGAATAAAAGAATGAAAAGTACGGATACGGGGAGTTGGGAGCTATTTTTGCAGCAAAATCGAGATTTAGTGAATGATGCGCTATCAATTTTAAGTCAACATTATTCAATAGAATTAATTTTTAGTGAGCAAGCTAGATTATGTTTTGTTGAGCCTGACTTATCACCTTTCTAAATTATATTTCTGAATCCACTTTTTATTAAGTTCCAAATTGACTGGGCAATCGTCATTGTTTTGACCAGGTTTTAATTCGCGCTATTTCATCGGAATCAATTCCTAAGGATTGTAAAAAATCCGTATGCACTTCTGGTAAGTCTTTCTCAAATTCAATATGCCAACGTCTCATGTCATCTTCATTCATTCCGGATGATTTTAATATTTTCACCCATTGCGATTTGTTCATTACTTTAGTCGTTTTTAAAAGTGATTCATTCCCAAGTAAAGACACGATTAGTTTTTGTTGTTCACGCAGTCGATTAACTTCCATATTAAGATTTTCTAATCTTTGTTCCAGCAAAAGAGAAACTTGGTTTTCATTGTCGTTATTGAGAATAGTCGTTATATCTTCTAAAGATAAACCAGCCGTACGATAGGTATTAATAAGTGTCATTTTTTCGATGTCTTTAGGCGAATACAATCGATAGTTTGATTTCGATCTTGCAGACGGTTTTAATAGACCTATTTTGTCATAGTAGAGTAGTGTGCTGCGAGATAATTCAAACTTCTTAACTAATTGACTGATAGTGAACATAGCTAGTTGTTACCTGATTCTTTCCGAGTTTTTATTTTATTCTTTTAATGCTCAGAGTTATATACAAAACAGGTATAAAATAATATTGTAAAAACGCTATACTAAAATCTATCCGTGCTATTGAAAAAAAATTTTATTCGGTGTTCTAAAGGAAACTAAATGAAGAAAAACACACAACTGCCAATTTCAAAAGCAAAAACCTCGTCTGAAAATAGTTCTACGGTGGCTGATACAAAAAAACAAAATATCATTAATCAAGTGACTAAAGAGTTGATGCAAGTTGGCGAAATGGCAAGTGGAGTGAAATTAACCGTACCTGTTTATCGACTAAAATCTACTAACAAACAGATTAAAACAAAAAGTCCGAGCGTTTACATTCAAGCTAATATGCATGGTGCTGAAGTTCAAGGTAATGCGGTGATTTTTCAATTGCTCGAACTTTTAAAATATATTGAAATCAATGCCGATATTACACTGGTCCCTTATGCAAACCCGGTAGGTTGTAACCACAAAAATGGTGAATATACGCTTGGTCGATTTGATCCCATTACTGGCGTTAATTGGAATAGGATGTATTATTTTAACGAATCGGTGGTAGCGCCTTTTGCAGAAGGCTATGTTGAATGCGAAGAATCTGAAATCGAATCAAGTTATAAGCAATTACTTTTAAACGAAATTGAGCAGCAACTGGATCATAATATTTATGGGCTAACAACTGGTAAGCGTATAGCTTATCAATTACAACGCTTAGCCTATCAAGCTGATATTGTGCTCGACTTACATACCGGACCGATTTCCAGCAAGCATCTTTATTGTCCAGAATATTGTTCGACTAGTGCCCGCTATTTTGATATTCCACATACTATTTTTATCCCTAATAATTTCGACGGTGCTCTGGATGAAGCGACTTTTTGTCCTTGGTGGCAATTACAAGTGGAGTTTAGAAAATTAGGTCGCGACATAGACATTACTAAAGGCATTTTAAACAAAGAAAGCTTTACCGTGGAGCTGGGTTCACAAGAACAAATTGATTTAAAAGTTGCTCACCAAGACGCGCTCAGCATCTTGAGCTATTTAAATTATAAAGGTGTTATCTCTGAAAAATTAGCGAATCACAATCAGGTTCCGCAGCAGTTTCTACCTCAATCCATGAAAAGGTATGGGTGTTATTTAAAAGATTACAAGGCTTTTTACTCGCCAATGGGAGGAATGATCGACTATCTAGCAGAATTTGGAAAGCCATTGCCCGCGGGCGAGCCACTTGCAAGAATTTTACGTATGGACAACTATGGTGATGGCGAAGCGATTCATAGTATTTCGCTCGATCAAGAGGTCATACCGATATTACATTTTGCTTCGGCCAGCGTTAATCAGGGTACAGAGTTATATAAAGTGTTTAGTAAGTACTTTGTTTTGGATTAATAAAATGGTTGCAACTGATTTACGCATTTAGGTCATTAAAATCGTGATTTCATCCGCTCAATCGGCATTAAATCCTTCAGCCTTTTAGGAAAGGCAAATATTTTTGTACAAACCAATAGGCCTGATAGCTAGGCTAATGAGCTCTTCGTTTTAACAGAACTAACTTGTAATAAAAATGACCTAGTCTAGTCTTAAAAGAATATTGAGCTTGAATGTCAGTTCGTCTTTGAACTGTTGAATTTAAATTTTTAAGGAAATTAACAATGAACAAAAAATTAGCCATTGTTTTGAGTGTTGCTGTGATACTTGTGACGGCTTTGAGTGCGAATACGCATCGAAATAATATTGATTTTAATCAATCAGCGTCAGCAGAATTTGGCGAGAACTCCGTTTCTAAAATGTCGAAATATGTTGGCAGGGACTGGACATTAAAAAATTTGAATGGAGAAATGGTGACATTATCCGATTCTCAAGGAAAGCCGACATTGTTAGTATTTTGGGCGACTTGGTGTCCTTATTGTAAAAAACTCTTACCGGGAATTGAAGCGTTACATGAAAAGTACTCGGCTAAAGGTTTAAAGATATTAGGGGTTAATATTAAGGAAGATTGGAAACCAAAGGTATATTGGAAAAATTTTGGTTATCAATTCGATACGGTGATTGAGGGCGATGATGTCGCAAAAATTTACGGAATAACTAGTACGCCTGGTTTAGTCTTTATTGCTCCGTCTGGAAAAGTTTTAGGTGTGCAATCTTTTTCAGATCCAAATCATCCGTTACTTGAAAGGTTCGCACAAGAAGGTATAGCGTTGATGAAAAAATAGCAGATGAATGCAATACAGAGATCGTGCGGGTTTCATTATATTGACTAACCTGTTCTAACGCGATCGTCTTCTTGAAATCGCCATATTCTGATGATTTCGAGAATATCGGTATCTTTTTTCATTTCGTCGGTTAATGGATTAAAAGGGGCGGCTAGACGTACAATTCTAACCGCAGCATCATCTAATAGCTTGCTACCAGAACTGTTCATCACTTTCACTTGATGGATAGTTCCATTTTTATTGATAGCCACTTTGAGCGTTAAGTTGCCGTAAATTTTCTCTTGTTTGGCGCGTTCTGGATAATTTTGATTTCCGATTAATTCTATTTTCCGTCGCCATGAATCCAAATAAAGTGCATCCGACGAACGGTGTATAGCCGCAGAAATTTGTCGTTTTTTTGCCTTTTTAGCCTGATTGACTTGCTCATTATCCAGGTTGGCTATGAGACCTGAAAGTTGATAGCTTTTTTCTATTAAAGATGCTGTGTCAAGAATCTCCTGCTGAATATCTTTAGATTTTTGTTTCGGATTTTGATGAGCATTTCCTTGCTTATTTGCGGTGATAAACTGAGGCGAATTATTTTGAGCTTGTTTTTGTTGTGCTCTTATTTGGAGCTCGCTGGAGGTCTTATTAGGATCATTAAACTGAGCTTTTTCAATAGCGCTAGGCGCTAGTAGTTCCTTACTTTCGCCACCAGCTTGTTGATCGGCTTGTCCAATAAAGTCGGCTTTCTCTACTTTGTCATCTGTTTTAAATTGAGCTAAAACAACATTGAACGATTTGTTGAGATTGTTTTTTGATAAATCAGGAACCTTAAATCCCACGCCAAATAAAAGAAGGGCGTGAAATATAATCGCCAAAAATAAACAAAAATATAATTTGTCCGATTGACTTATTTTAGGCTGCTGCTCAAGAGCAATTGTACCATCGTGATTTTGCATAAATTAACGGTGCTTACTGCGAAGTTAAAATTATAGGTTCTATTTAAGTTTTTGCTAACTTTGATTCTATCGCATCCATTAAATTACCAGCGATATTTGTATCAAAGGCAGCGTCAATTTCTTTAATACATGTGGGACTTGTCACATTTATCTCAGTTAAATAGTCACCAATTACATCCAAGCCAACAAATAATAGTCCTTTTTCTTTAAGAGTTGAGGCTACTTGTTTTGCAATCCAGTAGTCTCTTTCAGTTAACGGACGGGCTTCTCCCCGACCGCCCGCTGCGAGGTTTCCACGAGTTTCACCTTTTTGTGGAATTCTTGCCAAAGAGTAAGGAATCGGTTCGCCATCTACCATTAGTATTCTCTTATCGCCGTCTTTGATTTCAGGAATAAATTTTTGTGCCATGGCGGTTTGTTGACCTAATAAAGTTAAAGTCTCGATGATGACACCAATATTGGGATCTGATTCTTTCACTCTAAAAATCGAACTGCCACCCATGCCGTCGAGTGGTTTTAATATGATGTCTTTGTGTTCAGCCAAAAATTCTCTGAAGTCTGCTTCGTTCCGACTCACTAAACTTGGTGAACAGCATTGCGGAAACCAAGCGGTAAATAGTTTTTCGTTGTGATCTCGCAAGCTAGAAGGTTTATTGACGATGAGTACACCTTCTCTTTCTGCCATTTCTAAAAGGTATGTTGAATAAATGAACTCCATGTCAAAAGGCGGATCTTTACGCATCAATACCACATCCATTTCGGATAAGGGTGTTTTGACGGTGTCTGCTAGAGAATACCAGTCGCTTTCGTCTTGTTTTACTTTTATTTTAGATAAGTTGGCCATGACTTGACTATTTTGTAGATAGAGATCTTTTTGCTCCATGTAAAATAGTTCATAGTTTCGAGCTTGCGCTTCTATTAACATCGCGAAACTGGAGTCTTTTTTGATGTTTATTTGACTGATGGGATCCATCAAAATTACTAATTTATGTGTCATTTTTGAAATCTACTATAGTTAAGAATAGGGAAATCGATATTTTTAGATTAAATGATGTTCAGTTTTGAATCTACGGGGCTTAAATCGTGACCATGCTTAACATAGTATTATAGAGGTGAGAAACAAATTATCAAGTGTAAATATATATAAATCAATATGTTAAAAGATATATTTAAAGTTAGATAGTTAATTTAATCTTTAAAAGATTGATTTGTATCGGTTTATTTCTTAGAATTCAGCGAGCGTATAGTATCTTTCTTTTGTTTAGAGCTGGTGCATATCGTTAATTTTGATTGATAATCTTATTTAAATGATTGTTTAGACGAATAATTGTGAATTAACCGCTTGTTTTAAAAATAAGTGACTCACAAATAAAGTAATTTGTTGTGCAATCTGCTTAATTAGATAGAATTCCCTTAAGAAAATATATGTCGGCGGGATGAGGAATATATAATGGAAAATAATTTCCAGGGTTTAAAGGCGATGGTAATTGATGATAGTAAGACTATTCGTCGTACCGCAGAAACCTTGTTAAAAAAAGTGGGTTGTGAAGTTGTCACTGCAATTGATGGATTTGATGCTTTGGCGAAAATTACGGATAACAATCCAGATATTATTTTTGTAGATATTATGATGCCTCGATTAGATGGCTATCAAACCTGCGCCCTGATAAAAAATAATAAGAATTTTCAATCTACCCCCGTTATCATGCTTTCAAGTAAAGATGGATTATTCGATAGAGCCAAAGGTAGGATTGTCGGCTCTGATGAGTACCTAACTAAGCCCTTTAGCCGAGATGAGTTATTGGGTGCAATCTCTAAACACGTGGCAAATGCTTAGATCCTGAAAAAATAAAATAGAATAATTAAGCTATCGGCATTTAAGGTAAAAGATAGAAGTTTGAATGCTTAGATGGAGAGGAATGTATTAGATGTCTAAAATTTTAATTGTTGATGATTCACCAACAGAAACTCATATTCTAACTCAAATGTTAGATAAGAATGGCTATCAAGTTGTCACTGCAGAAAGTGGTGAAGCAGGGGTTGAAGTTGCTAAGCAAGAATTACCTGATCTGGTGTTAATGGATGTCGTGATGCCGGGTCTTAACGGCTTTCAGGCGACAAGACAGTTAAAAAAAGAATCAACCACCGCACACATACCGGTTGTAATTGTCACCACCAAAGATCAAGAAACGGACAAAATATGGGGTATGAGGCAAGGTGCAAAAGATTATTTAACTAAGCCCGTACAGGAAGACAGCCTCATAAATACCATCCAAGCAATTTTAGGAAACTAATTGGGCAATGCAAGAGTTTACTGACTTAGAAGCTTTTCAGTTTTTACAAACGATTGAATCTCGTAGTGTAGAGCAATCGGGTACATCAACCCGAGAAGAAGAGTTGAGTCGATTTTGGACCGGCGTTGGGTTTAGACTGGCTGGGCGTGAATACTTAGTTAATTTAAAAGAAGTCGCAGAAATTTTGTCTATCCCACCTCATACTAAAGTGCCGGGCGCTAAAACTTGGGTGAAAGGTTTGGCGAACATCCGTGGAACCCTAATGCCGATCATGGATCTTCATGGTTTTTTAGGTAGAAAAGCACCAGCATCACTCAAGCGTCAAAGATTGTTGGTGGTTAATAAATCGGGCATTCATTGTGGTGTCATAGTTGATGAAGTGTTGGGTCTCAATCACTTTGACGACGAACAGTGGGTTGAAGAGGTTGAAATTGAAGATGAAGCAATGGCTCCTTATTTAAAAGGCGGCTTTTATATTGATGAAAAACTGTGGAATGTGTTTAGTTTATTTGAATTAGCGACCACTAATTCATTTAAACAGGTCGCTCTATAAAATAGGGTATGTGAGATGGCTAATTTTGGTTAGACATCGCTAAATGGCAAAATTGAGAAGCGAATTTTTAGGAATTTGAAATATGAGTGCAGCAAACAAAAACAAGAAAACCGGAGCCAATGAGGTTGCAAAGAGCAGTTCAGGTGGCGGAGGTATCGTAACCTTTCTTATTATTTTCTTAATAATAGCGATAGCAAACCTTTTTTATGGTTTTATTCAAAGCCAGTCGAACCAAGTCAGACTAACTAAAGCGGGCAATTTACGAGTGCTCTCACAGCAGGTCGCAAAAAATGCAACAGAGGCTTCCTCTGGTACGCCTTTGGCTTTTAATTTGCTAGATTCCTCCATAAAAGAATTCGAGGCGCAATTCAATCATTTGCAACGAGGTGATGAATCTCAAGGCTTACCACCGTCTCCGTCTCTAGTTTTAGATAATGAAGTAAAACAAGTAGGCGATTTGTGGGCAGCCATGAAAAATAACGCAGAAAAAGTAAGTGCGGGTAGAGAAACAATTACAAACCTTTATCAAATTCAAAATGAACTTTCTGACACTATTCCTCAAATGGAGTTTTTATATACTAATGTACAAGACGTTTTATTAGATACACGGGGCGCTGCTGATCAAGTGATGCTGGCCACACGTCAGTCGTATTATTTAGAAAGAATTATTCGAAGTTTTCAAAAAGTATTGAAAGGTAGTGACGATGCTGAAGTAGCAGCGGAAAATTTTGGACAAGATGTGGATTTGTTTGGCGAGATACTAGCTGGCATGATTGATGGTGATGAGATGTTGAGCGTCTCTAAAATAACTAACGCGGATGCCAAACAGTCACTCGTAGAAGTTGATAAGCTCTATGCTGATTTAAAAAACAATGTTGGTTACATCATAGCTTCTACTGATGAATTATTTATCGTTCACCAAGCCTCTAAAGAAATATTTACTCAAGCGTCAAGTATGTTAAAACTCACTGAGTCATTACAGGATGCCTACTCAAAACAAGCAGATGTAAAAGGGCCTGGGCATTGGTTTTTCTCCATCATCGCGGGTGCGTTCGTAATTTTATTTATTGTTTTATTAGTTTATAGGCAACGTGGTGATGACCAAGAAAGAACGACGAAAGCACGTATTTCTGCGGATCAAGAGAAACTTCAAAATGAAAGAAATCAACAAGCAATTATTCGATTGTTAGATGAAATGGAAGGTCTTGCTGATGGAGACTTGACAGCCAATGCAACGGTAACAGAAGACTTTACTGGTGCGATTGCAGATGCGATGAACTACACCATTGATCAGCTAAGAAGTTTGGTATCCACAATCAAAGACTCGGTAGCAAAACTGTCTAACTCAACAACGGACACTCAAAGTATTTCTATCGAGTTAGCTCAAGCATCTAGAAACCAAGCACAAGAAATCACCGGCGCGTCTGCGGCTATCAATGAAATGGCTGTGTCGATCGAACAGGTATCTGCCAATGCATCGGAATCAACCACGGTTGCGGAAAAGTCGGTTGAAATCGCAAAGAAAGGTGGGGAAGTAGTAAGAAATACCATTCAAGGTATGGATACTATCCGTGAACAAATTCAAGAAACATCAAAGCGTATTAAACGTCTGGGTGAGTCATCTCAAGAAATTGGGGATATCGTATCTTTAATCAATGACATTTCAGATCAAACGAATATATTGGCACTCAACGCAGCAATTCAAGCCTCGATGGCTGGTGAGGCGGGTCGTGGTTTCGCGGTGGTTGCAGATGAAGTACAGAGACTGGCGGAACGATCAGGTAATGCGACCAATCAAATTGAAGCACTGGTAAAAACAATTCAAACGGATACTAATGAAGCGGTAATTTCAATGGAATCAAGTACTGCAGAAGTGGTACACGGAGCCAGACTGGCACAAGATGCGGGTGTTGCACTAGAAGAAATCGAAAGAGTATCTACTAGTTTAGCGGACTTAATTCAAAACATTTCGAATGCAGCAAGACAACAAGCAGCTTCGGCGGGTCATGTTTCAAATACGATGAACGTCATTCAAGAAATCACTAATCAGACTTCTGAAGGTACTTCTAATACTGCAAACTCTATTTCAACCTTGGCGGAACTTGCAGATGAATTGAATAACTCCATCGCTGGATTTAAATTGCCTGACGAAGCTTAATTCGAGCCTATACCTAATGAGTGTTTTCGAAATACCTGAAATGGAAACAAGCGAATTTGCGCAGTGGCAATCGTTTTTAGAATTAAAAACGGGCATGTGGCTGCCCGAAGCACGTAAGTCTTTTTTGCTTTCAAGTTTAAATAGGCATATGCGTGAATTAGGTATCAAAAATTATCAGAATTTTTACACTTTATTGAACGCGGGACAAATTTCCAGTTTAGATTGGTCCAAAATAGTAGACTCGTTAACAGTACATGAAACTTGTTTTTATAGAGACGAAGAATCGCTCAAGTTAGTATCAAATTTTTGTAGAAATAAAATTCAAAAAGGATTTCGATACGATTCACAAAGCGCTCAACAAATACATCTATGGAGTGTTGGTTGCTCAACTGGTGAAGAAGCCTACACTTTAGCGATTGAAATGGATAAGTTGAGTTTCAATTTATCCAGTAATTTAGGGCAAAAATTTTACTATGGAGTTACAGGCGTCGATGTTAGCTACCCATCATTAGCTGTTGCTAGAGAAGGTGTTTACGAAGAAAAAAGATTGCAGTCTATTACTCAAACAACAAAAAACCATTATTTTGATCGCTTGGATAATGGCTTTATACAAGTGAAAGACAATGTTCGTAACAGAACATGTTTTATTCAAGGAAATATTCTTGAATTAGATAATAAAAAAATTAATAAATACGATGTTATCTACTGTCAAAATGTGATGATTTATTTTAGACAGGAAAAAAAAGAAACAATAATAAATAGCTTAATTAAATGTCTAAAGCCAGGAGGCCTTCTTGTGTTAGGACACGGAGAAATAGGCAATGTTGAAACTGATGATCTAATTAAAGTTGATAACAAAAACTGTTTAGCTTTTATAAAAAATGAAAAATTCAGTAGGATGGAGTTGTCATGAACGACAATTATGATCAATTAGCCCTCAGTTGGGTGAGAAAGGAAATTAATCACTCCCTGAATCAAGCGAAAAAGGGCTTGGAGTCCTTTGTTGATGATAATCAGGATGAAACACAAATACAGTTTTGTATTAATTGCTTGCATCAAGTTCATGGCACGCTGCAAATGTTGGGTTTTGAAGGTGCGGCAAATTTAGCAAAAGAGATGGAATCTGTAGCAGAAAATATTTCAAAGTTTTCATCCAAATCATCAGATCCAAATGCGACCACTCTACGTTCAACAGAGAACGCTTACGAAGTGCTGATGAAAGCGTTAGTTCAAATGCCGGGTTATCTGGAACGAATAGAAGCTGGACAAAAAGACATCCCTTTAATTTTACTACCGTTAATCAATGAACTCAGGTTAGTGAGTAACCAAGCACCAGTAAATGAATCTGACGTTTTTACTACAGAAACAGAAACCGTGGTGCCTCCAAAACCAAATGAGACGGCATCAAAAATTGATAAAACTAGCCGCTTTCAAGAACACGCAAAAAAATTAAGAATACATTTTCAACGAGGTTTAACGGATATTCTTCGCGGTAGCAATATAAAAGAAGGCTTAGCTAGAATTCATAATGTGCTCGTGAGGTTAGAGGCATTAACTGAAGGCGAATCGGTTGCGAGGTTATGGTGGGTTGCTGATGGTTTTATTTTTTCTATCGCAGAAAAAGGACTTTACAAAAAGAAACAATCACACCTTCTTCTTGGGCAAATTGATAAACAAATTAAACAACTCGCTCAAAGAGGCGAAGCGGCACTATCAGACGTTATTCCAAAAAAATTACTTTCGAAGTTACTTTATTTTATCGCACACTCTAGCTCAACCAATAAGCGAGTATTAAATTTAAAAAGAGAATTTAAACTAGAAACTTCCATCCCTGAGCAGGAAACGATTAACAAACAAAGAGAGCAATTAACACGTCCAGATTCCACCGCTATGGTAGATGTGGTTAGTGCAATAACTGAAGAATTAGATTCTGTTAAAGATCAGTTAGATTTGTTTGTGAGAGCAAAAGTTAAAGATGTTAGCCAAGTCAATGCACTGACAAAATCATTGACCACTATCAGAGATACTTTGACTCTGTTAGAGCTTCCCATTCCGAGAGATGTGATTGGCCAACAGCTGAATTCGATTAAAACATTATTAGACAAAAATAAACTACCAGATGATGGGGCCGTTATGGATTTGGCTGGTGCTTTGCTTTTTGTCGATGCTAATTTAAGTAATATCGATACTAGCCTATATGCCGACGCAGAGAAAACTGAATCAAATACAGAGTTGGGAGAGTCTAGAGCCAAAAAGAGTCAAGTTAACGATGCAACTGAAACTTTGGTTAAAGTGGCAAGAAAGAATTTGCAAGTTGCTAAAGATTGCATGGTTAATTACATTGCTTCAACATTCAGTGCGGCAGAATTAAATGATGTTCCACAAGTCTTAGACGAAGTTCTAGGTGCTATGAGAATGGTTCAGTTTGATGACGCGGCTGATATTTTGATCACAGCTAAGCGATTTGTTTCTGAAAAACTTTTAAGAGCAGGGCATGCGCCTGTGGAAAATCACTTGGATGCTCTTGCGGATATAGTGACAAGTGTCGATTATTATTTAGAGGGTACCGAAGATGGTAACCTCGAAGCGGTAAAAGCAATTTTGAGAAATGCTTTGCCGAGCCAAAATTTGTTGAATGAAGTTCTCGAAAATGTAGAACATCAAGCAACCTCAAAAATTGATATTGTTGATGAAAATCAATTTAGTGAAAGTGTAGCAGAACAAAATACTGAACAGCTTGATTCAATCGATGCAACTAATGAATTTGAGACAACCAAATTATCTAATGATGCAAATCAAAGTGCAGCAGCCGAAGAAACTCCTCGAACTGCCGAAGTTATTCCACTCCTACATTCATCGGCAGAAAAAGAAATCGATGAATCTTTGATTGACGATGATGTGTTAGATATTTTCTTAGAAGAAGCGAACGAAGAAATTACATCCATCGAATCAAATCTTCCTGTTTGGATAAAAGATATTAATGATTTTGCGGTAAGAGCAGACATTAGACGATCGTTCCATACACTCAAAGGTAGTGGACGTTTAGTTGGCGCAAAAGATATTGGTGAATTAAGTTGGGCAATTGAAAATATGCTCAATAAAGTGATCGAAGACACGGTTGTGGCTGATCAATCAGTCATAAAAATACTCAATCAGGCTCTTACATTACTGCCCAAGTTAGTAAAGGCATTTTCGGAAAAATCGCTAGATAAAAATTTAGAAATTGAAGTGTTAATTGATAAAGCTAATCATTTATCTAACGGGTTAGATATATCCGCATTTGAAGAAAATATTTTACCCTCGGACGACGAAATACCTATTCTAGTTGATAAAGTTTCGACTGATTCAAAAGACGACTCCATCGATCCGGTACTACTCGAAATATTTGTCAATGAAGCTAGAGTTCATTTATTAGCGATTAATGATTTTATTTCAAGCGGCACAAAAGGTGCAAAGCTTTCAGTGACCGACGATGTTATTAGAGCTCTGCATACATTGAAAGGGAGCGCTCATATGGCGACCGTTTCACTAATAGCAACTATTGTAGGACCTCTAGAACAGTTTGCTAGGTTCACCAAAGGAAGTAATGGATTTTTAGATGAGTCAGCGATTAGCATCTACACAAATGCGTACTCTTCAGTTTCTGAAATAGTCGAAAAATTACAGAATAAAGAAACAATTAATAATACCGATTATCAAAATATTTTAGATGAGATCAAAACACTTTCCATTGCTTCGCCTGGAACTTCAGCCGGTGGAAATGCTAACCAGCAAAGAGATCCTAATTTAGTTTCGATCTTTTTAACCGAAGGCTTAGATATTCTTAATGAAGTAACCAATTTATTAGATAAGTTTGTTAGAAACCCATTCGAGTTAAATATTTTAGGAAATATATCGTCTGAATTACACACATTTAAACGTGGTAGTGAAATGGTTTCGGTGGAGCCCATCCATAAATTGGCTGTAGCCACGGAAGCAGTCAGTGGTGTTCTCGTTGATACGGATGATGATAAAAAAGAATACTGCCGTTTAACAAATCTAGGTGTGGATGCACTTGTTGGCATGTTGAATCAATTGTCTTCGCAAGAAGACATAAGTAGTCCCATTGCTTTGATTGATGAAATGCACAGTTGGGTAGCAGAGGTGTCTAGAGTCAATGCTCCGGCTGAAATGGATCAAGAGTTAGTGGAGTTATTTGTTGAAGAAGCCGATGAGTTAACAGAAAATTCCATTTCGCTCCTGCAAAAGTTTAAAGAGAACTTTAATTTAGAAGCTGTACTTAAAGAATTAAGACGAGTATTTCATACGCTTAAAGGAAGCTCCAGAATGGCTGGAGCGATGAATATCGGTTCGCTAGCCTATGCAGCGGAAGAAATATTTAATGGCGCTGTTGATGGCCGTAAATCGCTAGCCAATGCCGATTATTTACTCGCGATGAAAGCTAACGATAAACTCATTGAAATGGTTGATGTATTACGAAGTTTTAGATGGCCGGAAGCAGCCATTGAAGAAGTTAATGCAATTCATACTCATTTAGGTAAAGAGTTATTACCTGAAGAAAATTCAAGCGAATCAAAACATCAAGAAACAAATACAGATCTTTCTGAAGATAAAATTAATCAAATAGATTCTCACGAAAAAACTTCTAATCAGGAGGTCACCGAAAAAGAAATCATCGTAGAAAATGAAACTGATGAAAAAGTGGCAGAAGCTGAATCAGACGTTAACTCCACTGATCAAGATACGCAAGATGAATCTACTAAATTAAATGAGTCTCAGCAAGAAACTGAAATTAAAGTACCATCAGATAAATCTACATCAATTGTTGAAGACGATAAGCTTCCAGAAAACCTAATACCACAAGTTCAGAAGAAAACTGAGAGAGTAGTCAGTCTCGATACCATTGCGCCAGCATCCCCTTTAACTATGAGTGGAAACGTGCAAAAACTTGATCTCGATGAAGATGGTTTAGAGGTTCTAGAGATTTATTTAGAGGAAGCTGAAGAGTTACTCATTGCGTTAGATGAAGGTCTACACCTATGGAAAGAGAAATTATCCAATAGAGATGCCATCGATACTTTACAACGAGTATTACATACATTTAAAGGTGGGGCGCGTTTATCGGATTTGATGATCCTTGGTGATTTAACTCATGAGATGGAAACCTATTTTGAAAAAATAAACTCGGGTAGCCTAGATGCAGAACAAAATCATGTCGAATTTTTGCTAAAAGGATACGATACGATTGAAGGATTAGTGGAGGAAGTAAAAACAAAAAATCAAATGACTTTCCCGCAAAAGTACATGTCTGAATTGAAGCAGTTGATTGAGGGAGTAAATCCGTCAAATTTTGTAACGGAAGATTTATCTGTAGAAAGTAATCTAAAAAGTACAGAAGAGTTAGACGCATCAGATCTTATTACTGAGGAGCTTGATCAAGACAAGACTTTAAATGAAAAAGATTTGGTCAGCGATAAAGCATCTTCCCAATTTTCTAGTGAAGAAAAAATAGACCTTAAAGCCGGTGATGTCGTTTCTTTTGAAGAAAAAAAGAAAAAG
>JBMYPE010000010.1:0-17079 GCA_049600015.1 Kangiellaceae bacterium | reverse complement strand
GTTAGGAATATGGCAACTTCATCAAAGTTAGGCATCATTCGCAAGAGCAAGAAACAGAATCTGATTTATTTTCTGCTCAGTTAGTATTCGATACCTATGGCTCGACAAATAACATTGAAAATTTATTCCTTGTGTTAAAAAACAAGCAATCTGAAAACGAGACCTTGTCTTTCTTAAACACGCACCCTTCATCAAACTCAAGAATTGAACAACTGCTACAATTTAAGAGTTCAATTGCAGAATAAATAGAAAAGCTCAATAGAAAATACCGCTTAGAAACTCAATTTCATACACTCTAGCTAGTACTAAAAATTTATACTATAGTTAGAAATCAAAGTGTGTACTTCAACACACTTATGAATATCGCAGATATCAAACCAAATGACCGCAAAATTGCTAAAATTTATATTCTTGTTTGGTCTATTCGGTCATTCCTTTGCTGCGGACAAAATTGTTTTACAGCTTAAATGGGAACACGAGTTTCAATTTGCTGGATACTACGCTGCACAATGGCAAGGATACTACAAAGACGCAGGGCTGGAAGTTGAAATACGCTCTGTTGCATCTCCTGATGGAAAGTTCATCAATCCTATGGATGAAGTTAAAAATGGGAACGCTCATTTCTCAATTGGTGGTTTAGATATTCTTATCGCTCGAGATGAAGGGCTTGATTTGGTCGTACTAGCTTCCTTCTTTCAAAAAACGCCCAATGCAGTATTCTCCTTAAATTCAACGCAAATTAACGACTTAAATGATTTAAGCAAACTTAGAATCTCTACCTCCGCATTTCAAAATGCAAGCGTTGAGTTAAAAGCGCTCTTGTTATCGAGAGGGTACGACCCTGAAAAGGTTAAATTTATTAATGAACCCATAACTGTCGACACCTTAATTGCTGGGAAAGCAGATGCCATTGTTACTTACGAAATATCTGCGATGTCTCGTGCTAAAGAATTAGCAGTCAATCTCAATAAATTACATCCTGAAGACTATGGTTTTGCCTTTTATAGTGACTCCCTTTACTCGACATATGCATTTACTCAGAAGAATCCCGAATTAACGCAACGTTTTATTGCAGCAACAAAAAAAGGATGGGAATACGCGCTCAACCATAAACAAGAAATAGCAAAAAAAATCGCTGATTTGCTACCACGATATAAAATTAAATATGACGATTTATATGCTTATAATTTGACGTTTTCGGAGTACATCGATTCCTTTATGCAATATCCAGAAATCCCTTTAGGTGACGTAAATTTTGATCGATGGTTTAATATGAATGAAAAAATTCGGTCGTTGGGTTTAGTCCGTTCACAATTGGAACCTGACAAGTTTATTTTTTCGCCTCAAGAAAATACGATTAACTCAAACCAGCGGCGAAACTACATCATTATCACCTTAATTAATTTACCGCTCATTTTCTTTTTTTGGTACCGTCGTTCAGCTAAATTAACAATCGCAACTATCATGTTGATGGCACTTCTAATAGGCCATCAAATTGAAGTGCAACTTGAGAAAGAAATCCAAGCAGAGGAAAGGCTTCACGCCTCAGAAAAACTAAATGCCGTAACGGCTAAATTGCAAGGAAACTTGCAGAATAGTCTGTCTATGCTAACTGGATTTGCAGCTTATATATCAGCGACACCCGATTTAAGTGAATCAGATTTTGACAACTACGCTCACCATCTATTTAAGAAAGATCCTTTACTAGTCAATTTTGCTGCGGCGAAAAATCTAGTGGTTAATTATATATATCCAAAAAAGGGGAATGAAAAAGCAATTGGACTAGATTACAAAAATAATCAAGCGCAAAAACGGATGGTAATGCAAGTGGTCAAGACAGGGCAGATGCAGGTAGTCGGTCCAGTCAATTTAGTCCAAGGTGGTCAAGCCTTTATTGGACGAGCGCCAATTTATATGCGAGATGGCAGTTTGTGGGGGATTATCTCAGCACCACTAAAATTACAATCTTTGTACCGTTATTCAGGGCTAATAGACAATGGTTGGCAAGATTTATTAGCCATCCGAAGTTATGATGCTTTTGGAGAAGAGGGTCCAGTATTTTTCGGTGATTCCAGTATTTTTGAGTCTCCCGAGCGCATCACAAAAATTATTGCAGTTGGTGCCGGTACTTGGCACATAGCAGTAAAACCGCCACCAGTTCATGGAAACGCATCATTTAGTGTTTTTGCTCTGAGAACATTTATTTTTCTCACAGCAACCATTTTTAGTCTTTTTGCATGGATACGGTTTAAGCAAGACTCCGAAAAAAGACGCTTGGAATCAAAAATAAGAGAGGACAAAAAGTTATTGGAGTCCGTCGGTCAAGTCGCTAAAATAGGAGGTTGGAAGCTGGATAAAAATCTGAATATTGTCCAATGGTCAGTACAGTCATCCACATTACTTGCGAAAGCAAAAAACTATGTTCCAAAAAAACTCTCCGATCTAGAAGAAATACTAGAGCCTGCTGAATATCAGTTATGGAAAAATAACTCTGAAATTGCTTTTAATACTGGCGAACCGTTCGATATAGAACTCAAGTTAAACGATCATCAACCAGACTCTAGTCAAAAAAACACAACCTGGCTACGAATTATTTCTAGCCGAAATATAAACGTTGATACTAATCACGTTACTGGTACCATGCAAGACGTTACAGATAAAGTTTTGAGTGCTCGGTTGATTGAGTACCAAGCCAACTTTGACAAGCTCACTAACTTGCCTAATCGTGTTTTATATCGTGATCGACTAATCAAATCAATAGATATAGCAAAGCGAAACGCTCAAAAAATTGCGGTACTTTTTATTGACTTAGATCGCTTTAAGCCTGTGAATGACAATCACGGTCATCAGGCCGGTGATCAACTATTGATAGAAGCCGCTAAACGCATACAATCTTGCTTGCGCGACTCTGATACGGTTTCCCGACTAAGTGGTGATGAATTTGCGGTAATACTAAATGGCATTCCGCAGTATAGCCATGTACTTAAAGTAACTGAACATATTATAGAAACATTTCAAAAACCATTTCAACTAGATGATCTATCAGTTCATTCTAGCGCTAGCATTGGAGTGTCTATTTATCCTGATGATGCTGACAACGCGGATTCTTTATTAAGAAAAGCTGATCAAGCAATGTATGAAGTTAAAGCGACGGGACGTAACGGTTGGCAGTTTTATACGCGAGAAATGCAACTCAAATCAGAGTATCGTCACGAATTACTCAATGATCTTATTTTCGCCATTAATAATCAAAAACTCGAACCTTTTTTCCAACCTATTTATGATTTAAATTCTAACCGACTAGTTAAATGTGAAGCTTTAGCTCGTTGGAAAAATAAAGGGAGTTATGTGTCCCCTTTTGAATTTATTAGCCTTGCAGAAGAATCTGGATTAATAAACCGAATCGATCTCTTCATGTTACAAAATTCCGCTCAGTTTCTTATATCCAACAAAGTGGATGTGACGCTCTCTATCAATATTTCACCTCGACTCTTTCACACCAAAGATAAAGCGCTGGAAAACTGGATGAAAAATATTGTTAAACTCAGCGAGCGCATTAGCATTGTTGTTGAAATTACTGAACGCCTTTTAACAGACGAATCTGAGCGGGCGCTTAAAGTTTTAACTAAACTAAAAAATTATGGGATAAAAATAGCTATTGACGATTTTGGTACTGGCTATTCGTCGCTCAGTTATTTAGTCAAGTACCCGGTTGATATCATTAAAATTGATCAAACATTTATTAAAAACATTGGTATCGACGCATCTTCTGAAGCTTTAATTGAAACAGTCATTTCAATGGCTAAACGACTCAATCTTGAAGTCGTAGCTGAAGGCATCGAAACTAAAGAACAACTGGATTACCTCAAAAACAAGAATTGCGCATTTGGTCAAGGGTATCACTTGGGCAAACCAATGAACAAAGAAGATTTCCAGCAGATTATTTAACTTTGTCCCAGCTTAAATTAACCATTTATCTGATTACTTTCGGCCATTTTTTTATACTGGCCATTCATGATTTTAAAAACCAAATTAGGTACAAGACGCTTCAACCAAAGTATTTTCATTTCTAGGCCGACACCCACAGGAATTTCAGGCTTATTTTTAGCTAATCCTTTAATAATAACGTTTGCACACTGGGTCACATTCATCCCACCTTCAATTGAAGCATCCAACTTACCAAAACTCGAACCGTCACCTTTCACTGCGTTTTTAGAAATATTTGTTTGAATGTAACCTGGAGTAATTGTACTTACATTTATGCCATATTGAGCCACCTCGCTTCTTAGAGAATCGAAGAATCCCATGACCGCGTGTTTAGCGGCGCAATAACCAGTTCTAAAAGGAACACCTACTTTACCCGCCACAGATGAGGTAACAACGATATGCCCACTTTTTTGTCGTAACATAATAGGTAACACCGCTTTTGTGAGAATAATTGGCGCAAACACATCTATTTCAAATAACATTCTATAAGTTGAAATATCCGTATCCATGACTTTCGCTCGCTGGGAAATACCCGCATTATTAATTAAAAAATCAATTTTACCTTTAAAGTTTTTTGCTTGCTTTACGAGTTGTTCGACTTTTTGTTCATCTGTCGCATCATAAGATAAAACCAAATGTTTCTGCCCTTCGCAAATATTATCTGAACACTGCTCTTTCACCTGATAAAGTTCAGATTCAGAGCGCGACGATAAAATGATACTCGCCCCAAGACTAGCCAACTCAATAGCCAGCGCTCTACCAATTCCAGAGGATGCACCTGTGATCCAAATAACTTTGTCATTAAACATTTTGCGCTCATCACCTTTTGTGTTTTGATTAGGGTTTTATTTTGACATAGTGTTCGCTAATTTATCCAATATCAGCTTAACTATAATTTGAATTTAATTTAATACGCTAAATATTTATGCATAAAAAAAGCACTAATTAAATTAGTGCTTTTTAAGTTTTAAATCATTTCCGTTGCAGAAATGTTAAAAGTTCTCTATTAATCTTCGTCTAAGAAACGAACATTGAGAATGCCTTCATCATGAGTTCGAACTGTACCATCTTCTACTGAAGTAGAAACCGGTTGTGATGCGTTATCTACAAGCATCTGACGAACATTTGTAAAGGCTGAGTAATCCAATGATTGGCTATGCTTTTGCATGACAAGCGCCGCACCACCAGCAACCGCTGGAGAAGCCATGGAAGTACCACTCAAGGTTGTAATCGCGTGATGTCTATTCAATGAAACAATTGAACGACCAGGACCCGCAATTGTAATAGCTGAACCATAGTTACTGAAGTCAGTAAACACTGCATCACCAAAAACACTATCGTAGCTCGTGTACGAACTAACAGTGATGGTTGAATCATATCCGGCTGGAGCATAGTTATTAGCGTCATCCGCACTATTTCCAGCAGCTACAACAACTACCATGCCAGCGTGAGCAGCATCACAGTATGTTTCTGCTACCACGTGATCACCTGTGTAGCCAGTTTCATCGCAAACACCTTTATCAGATGAGTCAAATCCGCCTAAACTTAAGTTAGCAACAGCAGCTTCACCACGTGCAGTCATGTCTGCAACTGCCCAGTTTAAACCACCAAGAATTGATGATGTGGGACAACTACCTGCTCCGGTACAGACTTTAACTGCATGAACCGTGGCATCGGGAGCGATACCAACAGCGTTGATTGTGTTGTCAGCAGCAGCAACTGTGCCCGCAACATGAGTACCATGCTGGTTATCATCGTCATAATCAGCTTCACAAGTATCTCCTACACAAATTTCGGCAGCGTAAGATGCACCTAAATTATCTTTTATATCATTTTGAGATACATCAATACCTGTATCAATGATGTAAACATGCTGTCCTGCGCCAGAGTATGAAGATTCCGAAGAACCTGAATCAATTGGACCTTGAGGTGTAACTTGTGGCCAATCAACCACAGCGCGATGTTCCTTAGATGTGAAATGAGGTGTGTATCCTTCCGGAATATCAACGATGTGCAATATTTGATCAGGATATACGCCAGCTACATTAGGATTTGCTTCAAGCGCTTTCATTTGATCTTCTGTCACGCTTGCAGAAAAACCATAATATACATTGTTATATACATGTTTTGGTTGAATGTTATTATCATTGGCAAAAGATTGAAGTGCTGATTTACGCTGTGCACCTTGATTCATCATCATTTGCGGTGTTCTTTCTTGATTCATCGCGGCAAAAGGCGCTGCATTATTTTTTAACTTAACAATAACGTCAGTTGTTCCAGCAGCAACTGCAGAACCACTCGCTAGAGCTGCAAAAACCATACTTGCAACTAGTTTTTTATTTGTACGTAATTTCATTATAATTTCTCCTTAACTAGTTGATTACTTAGCAAATTTCGCTAAAGCTTTATGGTTAAACATAACAGCTAAGCCTTTAGGCGTAGCAACGTCCATTCCGTTATCAAAATGCAAAACAAGATCAACACGCTTCATATCAGGTGTATTATCTAAAATAGTTTTGATCATCATTTTTGCAGATGGTTGCCTTTTAATTAATATTTGGTTTTGACCTTTTATACTGGAAAAACCGACATTAAAAGTATCGATATTAAATTTTTGATTATTTAAAGAAATAGCATTAAGCCCTAGGCTCAATCCTTCTATCGAACCGCCATTAGCGATGATACTAGATAACATGGCAGACGCGTTTTTTATTCCTGTCTGTAAATCCCAATCATATCCATCAACTTCTTGTTCTGGCGCGTCAGCGATTAATATTAATCCTGGAGCAATCCAGTTTCCGTCAGCGTCTAGCGGTTGACTTTGATCAAAGTTAGCTTCTCCACCATCAGAATTTGGATCCATATCATGCGCAATCCAGTAGCTAGAATAAGTTCCGCCTGCGAAACCAGTTGCACCTTCAAAGCCGGCGCCAGATGGAAATATATTTGGACGAGAAATGTTAGAGTTTAATACTTCATTTCTGTACGCAGTGATTTTTATATCAAATTGAAAATTTTTCTTCATCCATTTTTGATGATCATAATCAACAGTGTATACATAAGTTCCATCCCAATCTTCATCCCAATCAGAAATTACTGTGCCCCAAGCTGGAACATAAGCTTCTGTATGAGTTGTGTGCCCAGGATGGCCGGAATAGTCTGAATAACCACAACCCGCTGCTAGTAACGTAAACGCTCCTGCAAACAGTTTGATTAAATTTTTTCTTTTTACTGACATTATTTATCTCCTGTTTGGAATCTTTCTCAGTCGCTTATTGCAAACTAATGACTACAAATCGCAAAATGAGAATCTTCCGTTTATTATCTATTTTGATTTTCGTAGGACAAATTATTTTAAAAAGCTGCCACTAATAATTCATCTTAGAAAGAACGCGGTCAAAAATCATAAATACCACTTAAATAAAAACTATTATTTAAATTTACGATTAAAAACCTCACCGAGCCTATCAGTAGTGAACAAAAAAATAAAGTAACCAATATACAATACCGCCTTCTTAAATATTTAAAAATAAATTTCTTTAAACTAATTATTTTTGTTAGTCTGTACCCCTGAGTATTATTGACTTGTCGACATCGCATTTAACATTCCTAAAAACAAAATGAAAAAGTCTTCAAAATTCACATGTTTTTTATTAAAGATAACCGCTTACGTATGTTGCTATGCGACAAGTTTTTACCTAAGTGCAAATGTTGACCTTTCTTCCAATGAACAACTAGTCACACAGATTAACAAGCACTTAAAAAAATCTCACAATGAGTTCAATCACTTTCTTTCAGACAAAACAATTTGCGTTAGTGTTTTACCTAAATGTTTAAATGTTAAGCAGATCATAAAAGAAAGAAAATATTATTTTCACGATCATGAGCAACAAACAAAAACTCTCATAGAATTTCCTAAAGTGATTAATCTAAATAAACTGGTAAAAGTTGCTAACCTTTTAAGATTATCCAACAATGGAAAGAAAAAATTGGTGGTAGAAACCTCTCTTCTTCTCAATGATTTATCAACACAATGGACACATCAGCAGCATAAATATTTGTTCGAAAAATACAAATTAAAACTACAAAAACTACCAATAAATAATTCAACTTTTATTGTCAACGAAACTAATTATTTTGTTGCTCAAAAATTTAGTGATTTTATTTTACCCTCTGATCCTTTTGCCATTGGAATACTCGACTCGGGAATTAGTTTATACCACCAACAGATGCAGGAAGTTAAAGCGATTCAATTCAACCCCATTGATCATTCTTACGATTTGAAAGACACTGCTCTTGGTCACGGGAGTGGAATTTTAAGCTTACTAGCAGTTGAAGAAAACAAAGAAATTGATTCAGGATTTTTAAAGGGCGGGAAATACTTTTCATGCACTGGGTTACCAAAAGGTAAATATAATGTTCGCCTAATTTTAAAATGTATGAATTGGTTTTTTATACAACCTAGAGTCGATGTGCTTATCAATGCATGGTTAGCCTCATCAGCTGGCTGTAAAAATGAGTGGCAATTTCCGATAGCAGCATTAATTGCTGCAGAAGTAATTCCTGTTTTTTCTGCAGGAAATTATGCGACAAATAAAAAGAGCATGAACTATTCTCCAGCTAATCTTATTTTAGATAATGTCGAAACACCTTTGATTACTGTCGGTGCATTAAATAAAAAAATGCAACGACTTGAGACATCAAGTTTTGGCTTATCCACCTGTTCTAATCGGAATAATATCCTCCACTATCAAGCAAATTTTTTTGCTCAAGCAGAAAACCTCAAAGTTGCTGTCCCATTTCAAAAAAACACTTATCAAATGGTGTCTGGAACATCATACTCAGTTGTTGAAATTGCATCATTAATTGCCAAATTAAAAAGGACATTTCCACATAAAAGTGGACAACAAATTACACAATCCTTATTTAACTCCACAGAAAAAACTCCGTCTAACTCAATAATGGGTTATGGACAGTTAAATTACGAAAAAGTAGTCAACCTACTCAGCAACCATTAATACTTAGAAGCCGACACCTTTTTTAATTAGTTAAATCATTGAAATTCATACGAATAAATCCTGTGCTCCGTTCTATTCTGGACTACACTCTTAACTGCTGTATGAAAAAATCAACTCATCTCACACAAAATAATTAGGAGAAACGATGAGCCAGCAAACTTTATTAATCGTTGACGATAGTCGACTTTCTCGTATGCTAGTCAGAAACTTTGCAGTAGAAACATTGCCAGGTTTAAATTTAATCGAGGCTGAAAACGGTGATGAAGCTCTATCGGTTGTCGAAGGAAAAAACATCGATCTAATGACAATCGATTACAACATGCCGGGCATGGATGGTATTACTTTAGCAGTCAAACTAAGACTAAAATACCCCGAAGCCAATATTGCTCTGTTAACAGCTAACATTCAATCCAGTATTAGAAAGCAGGCGAATGAAGTAGGGATTGATTTTATTCAAAAACCAATCACCCAAGAAAAAATTGAAAACTATTTAACGGAATTTGCATAATGGCTGATAATAACTCCGGTTTAAATCAGCTATCTAGTTTACAACAAGATGCGATTGGTGAAGTTCTAAACATTGGAATGGGGGCTGCTGGTGCTGCTTTGAGTGAAATGGTAAACCATGAAGTCTCTCTTTCTGTACCTTATGTCGAACTTTTAGATCAAGAGATTGCAATAAAACACATTAAAGAAGCGAATGGTGAAAATTTTAAAGCCGTAAAAGAGGGATTTTCTGGTGCTTTTGGAGGGGAGGCGTTGCTGTTCTTCTCCGAATCACACAGTAAGGATTTAGTTAATATTCTATTAAGCAAGGATAATTTACCGCTTGAATTGGCAGCTGAAATGGAGAAGGAAATTATTACTGAAATCGGTAATATAATACTGAATGCATGCTTAGGCAGTCTTTCCAATCTATTTGTCAAAGATCTAAAACTGCAATTACCCTCTTTTGTTCATGGCGGGTATGATACGGTTATAAATAATGCGCAAAAATCAAATGAACATAAAGATAGCATTTTGCTTCTAAAAATGAAATTTTCATTAAAAGATCAAAACATCACTGGGTTTATTACATTACTGATGGCAGTTGATTCCGCCAAAGCATTGACTAAAGAAGTATCTGAAACTTTTGGAATAGACTGATTTTGTTTCTTGGCTGTTTTTGGAATCTTTGTTTATTCCGGTAAATAGGCTATTTTCCAGTAGCCTTCTAACATATCAATCATATCTGAAAAGTTAGCACCAACATCTTCCTTAACAAAGTAACCTGCCACAAATTTTTCATAACTCGCAGTAATATCTGCATCGGCTTTAGAAGTGGTTAAAACAAAAACTACACTAGACTTTAATTTATCGTCATTTCTAATTTTTTCTAAAAACTCTAAACCATTCATTCTAGGCATTTGTAAATCTAAAAGAATAATATTTGGTGGAGGAATTTTTCCTTCGTCTAACATTTCTAAGGCGTCTATCCCATCTCTCGCCCTGACGATCTTATTTCCAATTTTTCTTTTCTTAAAACTACGCATAATACCTTTCGCGTCAACGTCATCGTCTTCAACCAATAACATTGTCACTTCTTGATGGAAATTTTTAGCACTCACTCACACTTCCTTTTGTTTTTTATTGTATATAGAGATTTTATTGTACATTATACACCCCAAGTAACAACAAATGTAGTCCCTCGCGCACCATCAGACTCGATTTTTAACCCGCCCTCGTATTTTTCAACCATTTTTTTAACCATGGCAAGCCCCATACCACTACCTTCAACTTCATCCCTTGACTGTAGAGTTTGAAACATTTCCATCGCCTTAGTTTGTAATTCTGGTGGTATGCCAGGACCATCATCAGTCACCTTAAATTGGTGTTTTTCTTTATTATTTATTTCAACTCGTTCATAGCTAATATCAATATGACCTTCCGCTTTGTCGTGGTGTTTAATTGCATTAGATATTAAATTTCTTAACACCATCTCAAATGGTATTCTTTGTAATTCAAAATTAACGTCTTGTCCTGAGCAAGTAAAGCCTTTTTTATTCCCCTGCATTTCAAATAATTTTTGTGTCAGTTTTTTTAGATTTAATATTTCGGTTTCATGTTCATCACGACCTACCCGTGAATATTCTAACAAATCATTGAGAAGATTGAGCATTCGCTTACTTCTACTTTTTAATAGCAGTAAATGCTCTTTTGACTCATCTGGTAAAATATCCTTACAATCTTCATCAATCCAACTAACCAGTTGACTAATGCCATTCAGTGGTGATTTCAAATCATGTGAGGCAACATAAGCAAATTGATCTAAATCTGCATTTGCCTCTTGTAATTGAGATACTTGAAAAGACAATATATCGCGAGTTTCCTCTAACTCCATTGCTATCATCTTACTTTCAGTAATATCCGTTCTAATACTGATGAAAGCATTGGGTTTTCCGCCATTATCCACTAACGCAATAATAGTGGACTGTACCCAATAAATTTTTCCGCTTTTTGCTTTATTGCAAATTTCTCCGGTAAATGACTTCCCGCTCATTAAATTTTTATACATTTCCTTGAAGAACTCTTTGTCATGGTATCCGGAATTTATAATTCGATGATTTTGGCCTATTAATTCTTCATTCGTATAACCACTAATCTCAATAAATTTTTCGTTCACGTAAGTAATGTTACCGTAAACATCTGTCTTAGATACTATGGCGTGTTCATCTAATGCATACTGTTGCAGTAAAAGTTCACGCTCTTTACTTTTCCCTAAAACCATCATTTTATTGGCTAATTCCGTTGCTTTTTTATTTGTACTTGCAAAAATATAAAACACAATAAGCAACAATAAATCAATCACTATACCGGATAACAATATGACCATTGGCAAATTATTAACTTGTTGCTCTTTAAATAATTTGGTTGTTTGAATCTCAAACAACCAATTCTTTCCATACATTTCAATGTTTATGTTTTTTGAATATTCTGCATTTACGTCATAATTATCTGATACTGGCGTAAACTCATCATATAACACTGATTGATTTTCGGTGATTCTAAAATTAACTAAACGATCTTTATGTTGCAATGCTCCTTTAATTAATTTTTCTACAATAAAAGGTGCGTAGACGAGTCCAATAAATGTTCTTCTTCTTTCTTCAATTGAACTTGGGACACTAATTTCTTTATAGTATGGAATATAGAATAGAAAGCCCGGAGTGTGTTTAGCGTCTTGTACAAGAATAATGGGAGATGTAATTTGTACACCGCCAGAATCTCTTGCTTTTTTAGCCGCTGAAAGACGATTACTCTCATGTGCCATATCAAGACCAATCGCTTGCTCATTACCTTCGATAGGCTCCACGTAAGTGATAGGCCAATACTCATTTAATTCATGCGTTGGATGGATCTTAAAATCTGATCTTTCCTTTTTTATTTCATTTAAAAAGGGCGTTAATTCATCTTGAGTTAATTGGTAAATGACGCCAATTCCATTGATTCCAGGATACCTTTCTTCTATAGATAGCGTTTCAGAAAATTTTCGCCACTTAAATAAGTCCACTTGGAGTTCATTTGAATGTATCGCTGCTACACCCGATCTAAGTGCAACTTCATAATGACTCATACGCTCCTGTATTAGCCGCGTTATTTGTGAGGCTTCGTATTCAAACTTAATTAGATTTTGCTGATGAGATTGGGTGGATGTGATAAACCAAGCTAACATTGTCAGCATTAGCGACAAAGCGACTACAAACCAATGATACCAGCTCAGAGTGGTCTTCAATGTTTTCACTTGGGGTAATTTATTTTTGTACACTTGAAATTCGCTTTGCCTTTTAAACTAAGCCGCCCTTAACTTGCAATTTTTTTATTTGATGGAAGTTTTTTAGGTTTAGTTTTACGCCTGTTCATAGCCATTTTCATTTCATCAATTTGAGGAACACTTAATGGTTTGGATAAAAAGAAACCTTGTAAACATTGTATCGTTAATTTTTGACATAATTCAACCTGTTCTAAAGTTTCTACACCCTCCGCTACAATATTTAAGTTTAACGAATTAGCCATGGCAACAAGACCTTTTATTATTCTAATATCTTTATCTTTCTCCGTCGGCATTAAAGATTTATCTATTTTCACAGTGTCAATTGGAAATTGATGTAAATGTGAAATAGATGAATACCCAGTGCCAAAGTCATCTAATGCAATTTGACAACCTAACTGATTTATACTCTCTATTACTTCAATAGTTTTCTGGGAAACATCAAACAGTGCTGTTTCAGTTAACTCGAATTCAACTTGGCTAGCAGAAACACCATATTTTTCTAAACACTCTTGAATGAAAGTTGCTAACTCCACGTCACTTAACTGTACAGGCGATAGATTAATAGCCATCTTTTTAGATTTAATGCCGTTCTTAGTAGGTTTATCTTTTTCATTCCACTGGCTCAGTTGATTAATGGCTTTATCAATGATCCACCGCCCAAGCTCTTTTATTAATCGTGTTTCTTCCGCCAAAGGTATAAACTCATCAGGACGCATGGGTTTATCATCTTCTACCCATCTTATTAGAGCCTCATACCCTATTTCATTCAAATTTTTACCATTAAACACAGGTTGATAATGCAATTCAAAAGAACGAGCTTTTACTGCTCTGCGTAACCGATTTTCAGCTTCCAAACGCGCCATAAATTGCTTTTGCATTTCATCTTCAAAAAAAGCTATTTGATTTCTACCTAAAGCCTTGGCCTTGTACATGGCTATATCCGAAAATTTAAAGAGTTCGGTACTGTTTCTGGCGTTGTTCGGACAAATGGCGATTCCGATACTGGCACCAATTGATACAACACTACCTTTAATTTGGAATGGTTTTTCTAAAACCTTCAAAATTCTAGTGCCTACCTTATCAGCAACATGATTGTTTTTTAACTTGGGTAAAATAATTGCAAACTCATCGCCACCTAATCTCGCAAAAACCTCATTACCACGTAAACATCCATTGATTCGGTTGACAACTCTTTGCAGAAGAGCATCACCTACATCATGCCCATAATTATCATTTACATCTTTAAAATGATCCAAATCGAGTAGTATTAACGCGACACTTTTTTTACTACGTTGATGCTCTTTTAAGGTTTGAATCAGCCGCGAGTCGAACATAGTCCGATTAGCAAGCTTTGTTAAGCCATCTTGTTCCGCCATAATTTGTATTTTTTCATGGCTTTTTCTTAATCGTTCTTCTAGCTTAAACCTAGTTTTAGCAGAAGCGATTGCCCTGCGTAATCTAAAACCCGTGATATCTGTTTTGGTTAAAAAATCTTGAGCTCCTTCTTCTAAACATTTTGTAGCAAGCTCTTCATCTTCCGATGTACTAATGATAATCACTGGAATATGGAGTTTGGCATCCGAGGCTCCTCCAACCTTTAGTGCTTTGATCATCGCCATGCCATTCTTTCTAGGCATGTTAAAGTCGCACAAAACTATGTCAAAATGTTGAATTTTGACTTTTTCTACGCCCATGTCAACGTTTTCGGACTCCACGACATTAATGTCACTGTTTCCGCGTCTCAACGTTCTTAGAATATGTGTTCTGTCAACTACGTCATCGTCAACGAGCAATACATTCATATATTTTGAAGCAAATACTTAAAAACCATATAGATAAGTGTAGTTCAATTACAGCTCTATAGGAGAAAATAAAATTTGCCACATCTACCCATTTTATCAGCTGATCACGTATAATCCGCCTCCAAAATTAATATTTGATTTATTTGAAGAGTTTTTTAGTTTTATGACTGATTTTGCCATTGGCCAACGTTGGCTGAGTGAAAATGAAACGGAATTAGGGCTTGGGATAATCGAACAAGTCGATCACCGTTTGGTCACAGTATTTTTCCCTGCTACAGAAGAACAACGAAACTACGCGAAAGATAATGCTCCATTGGCTAGAGTGAGCCATAAGAAAGGCCAAAGTATCGAAAATATCTACGGTGACTCATTTCAAATCCAATCGGTGGAAAAATTAAATAACACTTTAGTTTACATGGTTATTGACCCACAAAATCCAAACAAAACCATTCCATTTCCAGAAACCCAACTCAACCATAAATTAGAATTAGAGCAAGCCAGTGATCGCCTATTTTCTGGTCAGGTCGATTCACTGAAATGGTTTCAACTTCGCTACTCAGCAATGCAGGCAAAAAGTAAGCTGGAGAGGTCTAAGGTATTAGGTTTACAAGGCCCCAGAGTTGAACCAATAGCCCATCAACTTTATATTGCTTCCGAAGTGGGTGCCCGATTTGCACCACGTGTTTTATTGTCTGACGAAGTGGGATTAGGTAAAACAATTGAAGCAGGCATGATTTTACACCAACAGTTAATTAGTCACCGTGTGCAACGTGTTTTAATCATTGTTCCTCAAAGTTTAATTCATCAGTGGTTTGTAGAAATGTACCGGCGTTTTAATCTTCATTTTCACATCTTTGACGAATCACGAATAAGTGCTCTAAAAACTTCACTTGCTGACGAGTTTAACATCGATAATTCTGAACTAGATGAGGCGGACGACAAAGACCCATTAGATCATTCAATTATTCATGAAAATATATATTTAAGTGAGCAGCTGGTTTTGTGCTCTACGGAAACCATGGCCAATTGTGATATTGAAGAAATGGCGCAAGGCGAGTGGGATTTATTAATTATTGATGAAGCACATCACTTACAATGGTCACCTCAAGAGGCAAGTATAGAATATACAAACGCCGACAAATTAGCATTAAAAACGCCCGGACTTTTATTGTTATCCGCAACACCTGAACAGCTTGGAATCGAAAGTCATTTCGCTCGATTACGCTTACTCGACCCTAATCGATTTTACGATCTTAACGCTTTTAAAGAAGATCAAAAAAACTATGAAGAGACCGCGGAGAAAATCGAAGCCTTGATTACTTTCGACTCTCCAAATAGAGAAAATGAAGTTAAAAAGCTGCTAGACAAAAATGGCACTGGTCGAGTCGTATTTAGAAACACACGAAACAATGTTTCGGGTTTTCCAGTAAGAGAGGTGACAGCTTATCCATTATCATCTAACGACAAATATAACTCACTTTTAGAAAGTGAAAACCAATCAATCTATATTGAAACCGCAATCCATCCTGAAACACTTTTTGAAACTGATGAATGGTGTGCACTTGATCCTAGAGTTGAGTGGTTAAAATCATTCTTAAAAGCACACCGAAATGATAAAGTCGTGATTATTTGCGCGAGTAAAGAAACAGCTATCAACTTAGATCTTTACTGCCGCTTTAAGTTGGGCATTAATTGTTGTACTTTTCACGAAGACATGGATTTGATTAGTCGAGATAGAGCCGCAGCTCATTTTGCCGATTTTGAAGATGGCGCCAGAGCGATCATTTGCAGCGAGATTGGCAGTGAAGGCAGAAACTTTCAATTTAGTCATCAGTTAGTTCTTTTAGATTTACCACTTAACCCGGATTTGCTAGAACAAAGAATTGGGCGCTTGGATAGAATCGGTCAAAAAAACACCATTCAAATTCATGTACCATTTATACAAAATAGCGCACAAGAAATTTTATTCAGTTGGTATCATTTGGGAATGAACGCTTTTAAACAAACCAACCCCGCTGGAACTCAGATATTTTTACAAACAGGTGAAGAGCTGAAAGAAAAATTAATTGATAATCGCATTTCTAATTTAGAAATGGAAAATAAAAAATTTAAATTAGCTTACGCTTCACTGGTAGAAAAAACAAAATTAATGCACGAGGAACTTTGTTTAAATTTAGAACAAGGCAAAGACAAACTATTAGCGATCACGTCATTTAATCAAGATAAAGCAGAAACATTGGTTAATCATTTAAATAAAATGGATGAGAATTCGCCCTATGAATTTATGAAACAAACTTGGCATCGGTTTGGTGTTGATTATGAAGACCACTCAGAAAAATCAATTGTTGTGCGCCCTGGTGATCATCAATTTGTCGCTAGCTTTCCTAATTTACCTGAAGAAGGGTTAACCGCCACATTTGATAGAACCACTGCACTCAGCCGAGACGATGTTCACTTTTTA
>JBMYPE010000009.1:0-17397 GCA_049600015.1 Kangiellaceae bacterium | reverse complement strand
TTACAGAATAGACATTAATTTGAAAAGGCTGTACCACTTTTCTCAGTCTTTTTGAATACGAGTCATCATTTTATTGATGGTAAGCTTCCTGTGTTCAAGTCTTTATAAATAATATACCTACATAGTCCCAATTTTATTCCAATACTTTGTGTCGCTGGCTTTTGGTTATTGTACAATATATTTGATCCCGCTTTATTAGCGTTTAAAAGGAAATACAATGATTAGCAAAAAAAATATTTCGGCATTAATTCTGTTATTAGTAATTTTTAGTTCGATAGCTTTTGGCAAACAAAAAACGTCCACGGAAAAAATTTGGATATCAATTGGTCATGATGCAGTTACATTGATTGAAGAAAAATATCCATCTAAGTTTAGTTGGGAAATAGAGAGTGAAGTGTCTCTTTCTAAAAAAGAAAATGTCCATACAGAAACTAAAGTTAATCTCGTCGCAATAAGCTCCGATCAAGTTAATTTATTAAGCAAGTTGATGCATGATGAGTTTAATCGATGTGGTGGATTTGTTGCACATCAATCACTACAAGATGCTAAGCAGTATGTGGCAAATGAAGGTCGAGTGATTAAAAGCAAAAACATCGAGTATTCAATAACCGAAACTGAGCTAGTGAATCAGTTACTCAATCAAGTAGTCGCGGATAATATGAGCTCCACTGTGAACAGTTTATCAAATTACAATAACCGTTATTATGCAGCACAAACCGGTGAAGATGCCGCGAATTGGTTAATGAATGAATGGGCGGATATTGTGTCAACTCGAAGTGATATTAGTGTCGAACTATATCAGCACTCAGCTTGGCAACAACCTTCTGTCATAGCCACTATTCCGGGGACAACCAACGCAGATGAAGTTGTAATTGTCGGTGGTCATTTAGACTCAATCAACGGAAGTAGTCAGCAAACAGGAAGGGCGCCAGGTAGTGATGACAACGCGTCTGGAATAGCCGTTGTGACTGAGTTATTACGCGCGATTGCTGTAGCTGATTATCAACCTAGTAGAACGATTAAGATTATGGGTTACGCAGCCGAAGAAGTTGGGTTAAGAGGTTCTGATGATATCGCGCAGCAACATCTAACCGATAATATTAATGTGGTTGGTGTGGCACAATTTGATATGACCGGGTTTAAAGGTGATCAGCATAGAGACATTACATTGATTTCTGATTTTACGGATAATGCACAAAATCAATTTATGACTCAATTGCTCGATACCTACCTCCCCGAAGTAACCTATGGTTTTGATCCATGTGGTTATGCTTGCTCTGATCATGCTTCATGGAATAACCGAAATTTTCCAGCTTCATTTCCGTTCGAAGCTTCATTTGGAAATCATAATCAACGCATACATACAGCCAGTGACGATACGTTTGACGCTGAGCATGCACTAAAATTTGCAAAACTAGCCATGGTTTATGTGATAGAAATGGCAAAAGGACAAATTGGAGATTTAGTGATTTCAAGATTGCAGTTTTCTTCTAGTAACTTGGAAACAAATGATGGACAAACCATTGCTATAGAGGTTGAGAGAGGTGGCGACGTAGCTAGTGAAGTGACCATTGACTACACAACGATTAACGGGACTGCCATAGCGGGAACCGACTACACAGCAACATCAGGCAGTTTAACTTGGGCGGCACAGGACAGCGCAAATAAGACTATTGAAGTTAACATTGGTGATGTCAGCTCAGATAAAATTTTTACAGTGGAGCTATCTAATCCACAAGGAAATTCCGAGTTAGGCGTATACAAAAGTATTACCGTAGAAATAAAAGCAGCCAATGCTCCAGATCCAATTGATACCGTTGGAATTGAATCAAGTGGTGGAGGCGCGATCAACCTTGCCTTTCTTCTTTTTCCTATACTTGCGATTAGATTAAAAAATTGTTTTGAAAAAAGCTAAATTACGAGTTAAAAAATTCGAATAAAGAAAGCTGAAAAAACTATCGACGACAATTGGAAAGCGTGAAGCACTAAATCAGGCAGACTTCCATTCAGAAATATAGGTGTGGTTTTTAACCATTTATTTTTGATTATTATTAAAGGAAACGCAGTCAGTGAGAAAATTAAAACTTGTTTTTCTACTGGTTATTTTTTTTCAACCACTCAAATCCTTACATGCCAAAAACTATGCTGCCGATTTGGTTATTGTCGATGCCTATATTTATACAGCAAATGAACGGCAGCCAAGAGCATCGGCATTAGCCATTAAGGACAATAGAATAGTTTATGTAGGCGATCAAAAAGGTACTGATAACTATATAGATGACGAAACGGATATTATTGAGCTTGCCGGAAAAATGTTACTTCCGGGTTTTGTTGATACTCACAATCATATTTTCGAAGGTGCGTCACAAATTGGCGGTAACTGTCAATTGGATAAACATCTGGCATTACAAAAACAAACCTCTAATTTGAAAGTTTGCCAGTCGCAAGTTGTGACTAAAGATACTTGGGTTATCGGATATGGTCATCAATTGGATGTACTAATGTCTGAAGTTATTGAGGATACTCCACGTGAGTTTCTTGATCATTTTTTCCCCAATAACCCGGTTATCATCATGGAAGAATCATCACATTCAATGTTGGTAAATTCTAATGCTTTAAGGCTAGCCGGAATTAACTCTGAATCGGATCATCCTCAAGGTGGAAGGATTATGTTTGATGAAAAAGGTGAGCCCAACGGAATATTATTTGATAATGCGGGCGATAGCGTCATGGAACTTGCGTGGAATGCACAATCAGATGTGTTTCAACAGTCCTATGACGGATTGTTGGACGGCATTTCAGAAGTGAGCGCGAATGGTATTACTTCGGTTGGAGATGGGCGACTGTATTGGCGACGGGGTTGGTATGAAGTATGGGAAAAAGCGCGTACTGAAGGGGAGCTAACTTTGAGGGTTTCTTTACGACCATGGGTATATCCAGAAATACCTCTCGATTCACAACTAAAGATCCTTAAGGAAATGTATGACCCTAATATTAATTCACTACTGATTGTAGATCAGGTAAAAATGTACAGTGATGGTGTCTTGCATTTTGGAACGGCAAAAATGTTACGTCCTTATAATGAAAGCATGCAAGTGAACGATCCTAAAGGGCTAAATTATATACCTCCGAGACGCCTGAATAAGTGGATTAGTGAGTTGAGAAATTTGGGCTATGGTGCACATATTCATGCGGTAGGGGATGCGGGCATTAGACAATCAGTTGATGCGATACAAAAAGAGAGAATAAAAGGAAGCCAACTTCGGTATGGGTTAACACACCTTGAATTGATTGACCCAATAGATATTAAACGCTTTTCAAAACTAAATATTGATGCAGATTTTCAAGCGGGAGCAGACAGTTTTGCTGATCATAGTTGGGCAGAGTATCTGGTTGGCAAAAAAAGAGCCAAACAGATGTTTTTAATGCGTGATCTCTTTGACACGGGTGTCAATATAACTTTTAGCAGTGATTGGACGGTTAACCCATTGAATCCATTAGTTGCGATTGCCAACTCAGTTCGATGGTCTCACAAGCAAGGTTTGCCAAATATCGATGAGGCGATATACGCTGCGACGCTAAACGGAGCTAAAGCATTAGGACTAGCGTCTATAACCGGTTCTATTGAAGTGGGAAAATCTGCGGATTTAGTTGTTCTTGGCCGAGATATTACACGTTTAAACCCTGATCAAATAGAGCAAACTAAAATATTGATGACTATTTTTAGAGGTGAAGTTGTCTATGGCCGTGATTATCATATCGATGAAAAATAAGAGGGAGCGAGCAGAATTTAATTAGTCTCTGCTAAATAGAAGAAGGTACGCTGGGCTAAACCTACGTTGGCTGTTAAGCTTGCGAGGCACAGCAATAATGGTTGAATGACGGAACAGGCTTTGGGTGTAACTTTAACATTTTATTCTGGGGTTCCTTCCTCACGAGCCGTTAATTTTTGCTTTGGTGTTTCTTAGCCACACTAAAACAGTGCTTCTGCCTTTAATGTCATATCCTTTTTGAGAGCGCCTTTTCTCTGTGATTGTAGGATAATCCTTAATAAGCCTCCAATGAGACAACTTATTTCAAGAGGTGACACGCCTATAAAAAAGGCCAGCAAAAGCTGGCCTTTTTACATAAAGCTAGTTTCTACTGAAACCAATAGGCATCTAATTGAACACCAGAAGCGGCAGCTGCACCGCGTACCACAATAAACCAAGTTCCTTCACTAGGATTGGTTATATTACAGCTGTGGGCATTACCAGTGCCAGTTTGGATACAGTCATTATCGAAACGGGTTGGTGTTGAGCCGAAGTTAATCGCTAAGTCAGCGTTACCGGTTCCACCCGAGATATCAATTTCTAATGACGTCGCACCAGCTGGTACGTCAATGGTAAAGCTGAGAACTTCACCCGCGGCAGGCGCTAGATCCGTCTCAGTAAATCCGCCAGAATTATTGCCTCCAGTACTCACCGTTATTGATTGAGTTGAACTATCAGTAGCCCCCTCATCATCTGTGACTGTTAATGTGACGTTATAAGTTCCAGCCGCTGAGTAATCGTGGGTTGGGTTTTGACTGGTAGAGGTGTTACCGTCACCAAAGTCCCAGCTCCAAGCAACCACATTGCCATCACTATCCGAACTAGTATCAGTAAAAGTTGCAGCTAAATCAGTTGTAGCGACGGTAAAGTCCGCTGTGGGTGTTACATTTGAGCTGCCATTCTCCGCTGTCCAGTATGCATCTAATTGCACGCCTGATGAAGCCGCAGCACCACGTACCACAATAAACCAAGTGCCTTCACTAGGGTTAGTGATGCTACAGGTATGATTGTTGCCAGCACCAATTTCTAAACAATCGTTATCATTACGACTTGGTGCAGAATCGAATTTGATGGTTAGATCAACATTACCCGTGCCACCAGATGTTTCAACTTCTAGCAAAGTTGCATTAGCTGGTACATCAATAGTGTAGCTCAGAATTTCTCCGGCAGATGGCGATAAATTAGTTTCCGTGAAGCCACCAGTTGTTGGCCCATTAGGATCAACCACTGTTACACTCTGTGTAGTGTTACCTGAAGCTCCTTCGTTGTCGGTCACAGTAAGCGTAACGTCAAATGAGCCTCCCGCAGAGAAAGTATGTGAAGGCGTTGAACCTGTAGCACTATTACCATCTCCGAAATCCCAAGAATAAGAATCTACCGTGCCATCACTATCAGAACTTGCTGAAGCATCAAAATCACAGGATAAATCGGTACAAGTGAAAGTGTAGGAAGCCGTAGGGGCTTGGTTTCCAGTACCACTCCCAATAGCATCCCACAAAGCAGTGTTAAAAAAGCTTGTTCCACTATTGTTTCCGCCGGTAGAAAAACAACCGCCGTGAGAATGAATACCTACTGTAATCCCAGTCGCATCATCAATAACAGGGCTACCGGAATTTCCTCCAGTCGTGTCGGCTGAATAGCGCATGGTAGTTCCAGAAGAGTCTTCATTAGCACCTGCATGCGTTTGATTGGTTTGGTTGGTTGTACCATCGTCTACACCAAAACCTGTGATCCTTATGGTGGTAGGATCTAAGTCCTGTTTGATTGAATATGAACCTTGCGCGTCTATCGGCTGTAAGCCTGTTTGTGCATTATTAAATACTTCAAAAGTCCCCCAATCATCGCCGACGCCACCATTAACAAAGTTATAACTGGATTGATTGATAGAATATTGATCTTCCGGCCCTGGGAATTGAACGGTGCCATCGTCTAGAGAAGGTGGAGGGTTAAATGACAATGTATCCATGGTTGTACCATCCAAACAGTGCCCTGCTGTGAGTAGTTGTCCACCATCAATTATCCAGCCGGTACAGCCCGCAGGATCCATACGTCCTACTCTTGGTTCAGTGGAGGCAATACGATCATCCGTTCCACAAATACTTAGGGGCTGTAGGGTATCTGCGTATTCACCAACCGTGATTTCACTAACCTTAAGTGATACCCCTTTATCTCTTGAATTCACATAGAGCTTAACTTCAACGGCATCACCATTAAAATAGGCACTTTGGTTATTCCGCTGTGCTAAGGATTCTGAAGTTAAAATTTGGGTAGCATTGTCATATAGTGAGGTAATTTCTAAATAGCTATTGGGGCCTAATTCTGTACCTTGTAAGTTTAGCCTTAACCAAGGTGCGTTGGCGATTGAAACGATATGACTAACCGGGCCGATATTTAGCGCCCGTTCGTTTCCATTGATAGTACCGGAGTCGAAAGTATATTTTTGTTTGTGAAACGGAATTTCAGCTGTGTCAGCCGTTAGGGTTTCGATATATGCACCAGCCGCAGTAACGACCAACAGCATTTTAGAAAATATGTGACGAAGTTTTTTTAGTTTCATTATTTTTTTCTCTTTTATTTAGCTAAAGTTTTAGTGGCTAACACGATAAGCGAGCAACACTATCCCTGATCCCTGCGCAACCAAACTAGCATAAAAATAGCTCCATTTGCTATGGTAATATGTACGCTGATAGCCCGCAGCATTAATCTGCTTAAACAAGCTCTCAAAATAAAGCTAACTAAAATAAATAACAATTACTTCCTATCCGGCAAGGGCGTTACATTAATCAAAGATACGAACTCTATAGTATGAGAACATTTCTTTGGTGATGACTAACTGGTTCAGGACCATGAATGTACGTTATGGACTGATCAATATGGTTGATTGGGTTATACCAGAGTCTTAGTTGGTTCCATAGGACCTGTTACCCGAGAGTGTTTCTAAGCTGTGTTTGCAAATGAGTTAGAACGAACATAGGTATCGGAAAATGATGATCTGCTCTCTGGAGAGCGACAGATTAAGGGTCGGGTCATTATTACTTGAGGGTTGGTTATGGCGAAAGGTCACTAAATTTTATAGAGCTATACTGAACATAAAAAAGCCAGAACACCTTGATTTATCTGGTCATTCTGGCTTTGGTTGGTTCTTGCCGAACCTGATTGTGGTGCGGATGGTGGGACTTGAACCCACACGAGCATTGCTCACCACCCCCTCAAGATGGCGCGTCTACCAATTCCGCCACATCCGCAAATTAATTTAATAAGCTATAACAGAGTTACTGATCGCCGTCTTTCTTTTTAGGTTCTTCTTTTTCTTCAGCAACAACTTCTGATGCTTCTTTTGGTACAGCAGGGGTTTCTTCTGCCTTAATTGTTGGGGCTTCTGTTGGAACTGCTGATTCAATTGAGTCAGTGGAGGTTGGAAGCTCAGAATCTATGTCTACTTTTTCGACGGGGGTTTCGTCCACAAATAGTTGGTCGACTGTTTCTTCTGGGCTAGAGTTCAAGTAGCTAATTGCCATTGCTGTGCCAAAAAAGACGATAGCTAATATTGTGGTTGTTTTTGTTAGAGCATTTCCGGAGCCTGCTGCACCGAATACCGTGTTTGCTCCACCAGCACCAAATGAGGCACCCATTTCTGCGCCTTTACCTTGTTGTAAAAGTATGATGCCCACCAATGCGATGGCTACCACTAAATAAACGATTAATATTGTTTCTTCCATTGTTCTATCCTGCTAATGAGTATATCTTTAAAAATTCTTCGGCTTTTAGCGACGCTCCGCCAATTAATCCGCCATCTATGTCTGGCTGAGAGAGTAATTCTTGGGCATTAGCGCCATTCATGCTCCCACCATATAGAAATTGTAAGTTGTTCGCAATTTCTGAATTTTGTTCTGCAAACCATTCTCTTAATGCTTTATGTGTTTCTTGTGCTTGTTCGGGAGTGGCCGTTTTACCGGTTCCTATCGCCCATACTGGTTCATAAGCTACGCAGGCATTGGCAAAAGCATCTATTCCTGCAATTTCTACTACGGCCTTGCATTGTGAAATTAATACTTCTAATGTTTGGCCTTTTTCTCGTTGTTCAAGTGTTTCGCCTATACAAAGTATTGGCTTAATGTTGTTTTTGATAGCGGAGACAAACTTTTTTCCAACTATTTGATCGGAATCGCCAAACATTTCGCGTCTTTCAGAATGGCCAACTAGTAAATATTCGATTCCGTAATCTTTAAGCATGTTTATACTCAATTCACCCGTGTAAGCACCTGACTCTTCCCAATGAGTGTTTTGAGCACCTAATAATATATGGCTATTGGCGCCAAGCTTTTCTATATCGGCTATGTGAATACTTGGAACTATGACTAGTAGTTTAGCGGATTCGCTGGCGTCAGATGAGGCGATCAATTGGCTTGCAAGCTTAATAGCTTCTACTCTGGAAGTATTCATTTTCCAGTTTCCAGCGATTAATTGAATTCTTGAGTTAGTCATTTTGCTAAATAAATTGAATAATGTTGATTAATTAAAACAACTTGTTGAAGTCGCCCACAAAAAGGGCGCAAATATTACCTGACTGACAGTTTAGATACAACTGATTAAAGGGTAATATGGAGAATTTTATTTACATTTTGGTTTCTTGGTTAGTAAATTGAATACTTAGCTAATATCTTCGTAATCGCTCGCTCATACTGGATTAGTTTTATTGAGGTTTTTCTCTGAATGTTGTTTTAAAAAACTGATAAAAAGATCTTCTGTCAGTGGTTTGGAAAAAAAGTAACCTTGGATATCATCACAATGGTTTTCCGCTAAAAACTCAAATTGCTCTTTTGTTTCTACCCCTTCGGCGATAACTTCAAGACGCAGACGCTTTGCCATGGAAATGATTGCTAAAGTGATCGCAGTATCGTCTTGATCAACCACTAGCTCATTAACAAATGACTGGTCAATTTTTAATGCATCGAGTGGAAACTTTCTTAAGTAGGAAAGTGATGAATAGCCGGTTCCAAAATCGTCAATTGCAATTCTGACGTTCATTTTTTTAATATTCTTAAGAATATTTACTGCCTTATTGACATCTCTCATCACCATGCCTTCGGTTATTTCAACTTCTAAAAGGTGAGGAGGAATCCGGTATTTTTCCAGTGTATTTGCAATAGATATGGCTAAGTTAGCCTGTTTAAATTGAAGTGCTGACAGGTTGATCGCTAGTCTGATAATAATTTGTTCCTGAAGGCACTTAGCAAGTGTGGCACAGGCTTGTTCGAGAACCCAATCACCAATTTCTTTAATCAATCCCGTATTTTCCGCTACCGGAATAAATTCGGCAGGACTAATTTGACCTAAAATCGGGTGATGCCATCTTAGCAGTACCTCAGCACCAATGATTTTATCCGTTGGCAAATTTAATTGTGGTTGGAAGACTAAGGTTAGTTCATCGTTTTTAATTGCGCTTCTTAGTTCATTCGCTAGTTGATGTCGTCTGTTAGCTAGTTGATTCAAATGAGACTCATAAAACTCATAGGTGTTTCGGCCAGCCTCTTTGGCTTTATACATTGCTGCGTCTGCGGCTTTCATTAATGAATCAACATCCGTGCCGTCGCTAGGGTAAAGACAAACACCGATACTCACGGTTGTATTAACCTGGTAATTAGAAAGCTCGAAAGGAACATCAAAGCTAGAGACCAGTTTTTCAACCACATCTATGACATTTTCGGTTTTAGTAATTTTGTTTAAAATGATGACAAACTCGTCGCCTCCCAGTCTTGCGAGAGTATCATTTTCTCTAATATGTTCACGTAAGCGTTGGCTGGTTGACTGTAATAGTTGGTCGCCTACCGCGTGCCCTAATGAGTCATTTACATCTTTAAAGTGGTCAAGATCCAAAAACATCACTGCCATCATCATGTTTTCACGTGAAGCGCTTTTTATTGCAAACTTAATCCTATCCATGCATAAAGCTCGATTAGGTAATTGTGTTAAAGAGTCATAATTCGCCAAATATTGTAAATCTTTTACTGCACTCTCTAACCTGCGTCGATTAATTTGTAATGCTTCATTTGCTCTAGCTCGTTCGTGTTGGTTTTTTTCGATGGTTTCTAACATAAGATTAAATGAACGAGCAAGCGATCCGATTTCATCTTCACCATAGTTCGGCACTCTGATGGTATAGTCGTTACTGTGACTGATGCGACGGCTTATTTGTTCTAAGTTCACAATTCGATGAGAAATGCTTTTTTGCATTTTTTTGGCAACAAGATAAATCCCAATGCAGAGGATAAAAAGAACAATAAGACTATATAGATAAAATGTTTTTGTATTTTTATCGAAATCTTTCCGAGAGAGCTTTAAATAAACTACGCCGACTAGCTCATTGTTTTTTTCTGCGATTTGCCAAACATATAAAAATTTTGAACCCCATCTAATGTGATTAAAATTTTTAAATTCAGAATCACTTATATATTTTTGATCTTGGCTTTCTTTAATGGCGACTTGCTTTCCAATGGCATCAAAAATTGCGCCGCTAGAATCGTTATCTAAAAACGCATTTTCTAAAACCTCGGAAACCGATTCATAATTTTCGCTAATTAAAGGTTCTCGGGCTAAATCTGCCAAAAGTTTCGCTTGAGATGAGGCGTTTTGAATCATCTCTTTTTTGTTTGATTGGTGATTGTTAATTCCAATTAACAACATTCCCAGACTTAAAGCTGAGATACAGATGGTCAGAATGATCAAAATAAGACGGTTTTTTATTGAACGTCGCCAAATCATCGAAATATTACCATTTCCATACTATTTGCTATATAAAAGGTTGCTAAATTGTGTGTAATTCTGCTGGTCAATTATCCTTCCTTCCCAGTATAATACGCGGTTTTCAAGAGTCGTTATTTGTAACTCGTAATTGAACTAAAATATACGGGTTTATTCTTATTATTCGTCAGTCTAGAAATGCTTTTTTTGTCAACGAGCGATTGCAAAAAGCATGTGTGTAAACACTATTTAGACTATAGTAATTTTACTAACATAAAACTAGAAAAATTTATGATTAAAATCAAAAAAGGATTGGATCTTCCCATTACTGGGAGCCCAAAACAAGAGATTCATGATGGTCCCCCCATTACACAGGTCGCGTTGTTAGGTGAAGACTATATAGGAATGAAGGCTTCTATGCATATTCGCCTTGATCATCAGGTGAAATGTGGAGACCTCATGTGGACTGACAAAAAGAACGAAGGTATTCGTTATACAGCACCCGCCAGTGGAAAAGTTGTTGCTATCAATCGCGGCGCTAAAAGGAAATTGTTGTCAGTTGTTATTGAAGTGGAAGGCAATGAGTCTGTAGAGTTTGAAAAATTCACACAAAACGAGCTTGCGACATTAGGAAAAGAAAAAGTTACTGAGAATTTAAATGAAGCTGGTTTATGGGCAGCATTGCGGACTCGTCCTTTTGGCAAGGTACCCAAAAGAGCTGATTCACCCGCGGCTATATTTGTATCTATTATGGATAGCAATCCACTAGCTGCCGATCCGCAAATTATTATAAAAGAAAAAGAAACTGAATTTAATAATGGCCTAACTGTATTAAAGCAACTCACAGAAGGGGAATTATTTGTGAGCTTTGATGGTGATGCTGGGTTAAATATCTCAAAAAATGATGTGGCTAACTATCAAGCGTTTGCGGGTATCCACCCTGCTGGAAATGTGGGCACACACATTCATTTTCTAAAACCTGTTAACGCTAAAAGACAAGTTTGGCATATTAATTATCAAGAAGTTATTACCATTGGTGAACTCTTCATTACAGGAAAGTTAAATTGCGATCGTGTGGTGGCATTAGCTGGGCCATTAGTAAAAGAGCCAAGACTGATTCGCACCAAACAAGGAGCGAATATTGATGAGCTAACAAAAGATCAAATTAACCCAAGTGATGAACGAATAATTTCAGGATCAGTTTTTAATGGTCACATAGCCGTTCACCACAGAGCCTTTTTGGGACGTTACCACAACCAAATTAGCGTACTTGCAGAAGGGCGTGAAAAAGAGTTTTTTGGTTGGATTCATGTAGGTGTCGATAAGTTTTCAGTGACTAAAGCATTTATTTCACATTTAAGTTCTAAAAAACAATTTGATTTAAATACCTCAACTCATGGCAGTGAAAGAGCGATCATGCCGATTGGCAGTTATGAACGTGTCATGCCTTGGGATATTTTGCCTACCCAATTAATTCGCTCCTTGGTTGTGGGTGATACAGATGGTGCACAAGAGTTAGGGTGCCTAGAGTTTGAAGAAGAAGATATAGCGCTTTGTACTTTTGTTTGTCCGGGCAAATATGAATATGGCCCCATCCTACGTGATGTGCTAACCACCATTGAGAAGGAAGGCTAATGAAAAACCTAAGAGAATATTTAGAGCATATAGAACCGCATTTTGAAAAAGGCGGTAAATATGAAAAATGGTATGCCCTTTATGAAGCGGCAACAACTATTTTATACACGCCAGGTCATGTGACACGTTCTGCCTCTCACGTGCGCGATAGTATTGATTTAAAAAGAATTATGATTTTTGTGTGGGCGTGCACTTTTCCTGCAATGTTTTGGGGGATGTATAACGTCGGTTATCAAGCGATTGATGCCATGGCTCAAACGGGCGCAACCGAACTAAGCGGCTGGCGCGGCTATATGATGGAGTTGTTTAACGCCTCTTACTCAAAAGATGTATTAAGTTCAATGTATATTGGTGCACTTTACTTTGTTCCAATTTATGCGGTGACTTTCATTGTTGGTGGATTTTGGGAAGTGTTATTTGCATCAGTGAGAGGACATGAAATTAATGAGGGCTTCTTTGTCACTTCAATTTTGTTTGCGCTGATACTGCCACCAGAAATTCCTTTATGGCAAGTTGCCATAGGTATTAGCTTTGGGATTGTGGTTGCCAAAGAAATCTTTGGTGGTACGGGTAAGAACTTCCTTAACCCAGCATTAGCAGGCAGAGCATTTTTATTTTTCGCCTATCCAAGTGATATGTCTGGCGATGTTTGGACCGTGGTTGATGGATTTTCTGGTGCAACGCCACTTGCAGCGGCGGCGGCAGGAGACTTGACCTATACGCTTGACGAAAATTGGTGGGATGCATTTTATGGCTTGATTCCAGGTTCAATCGGTGAAGTGTCTACCTTGATGATATTAGCCGGTGGGTTATTGTTGGCCTACTTACGCATCGCATCTTTCAGAATTATCATTAGTGTGTTCGTTGGAATGGTCGCCACATCTTCGCTACTAAATTGGATTGGAAGTGATACCAATGCGCTCTTCGCAATGCCATGGTATTGGCACTTAGTCACTGGCGGTTTTGCATTTGGCATGATGTTTATGGCAACTGATCCTGTATCAGCTTCTTTAACTAATAGAGGTAAATATTACTTTGGATTTTTAATCGGGTTGATGTGTGTGTTAATACGCGTGGTAAACCCAGCATTTCCAGAAGGAATGATGCTTGCTATTTTATTTGCAAATTTATTCGCGCCATTAATTGATCATTTTGTTGTTCAAGGAAACATCAAACGGAGGGCTAAGCGTTATGTCAGCTAATCCAGCACCAAATTCAGAAAGTTTTATTAAAACAATCACTGTGGCGGTCGTTCTATGTTTGATCTGCTCTGTTATTGTGTCTAGTGCAGCCGTTGTATTAAAGGATAAGCAAATTGCCAATGCGCTTCTGGATAAGAAGAAAAATATATTGGTAGCGGCCAATTTATTACAACAAGATACCAATGTAGAAGCTGCTTTTGCGAATATTGAGCAAAAATTTGTTGATTTAGAAACAGGGCAATATGTTTCTGTAGAAAACCCTGACTCTTTTGATCAACGTAAACTTGCTAAAGAAGATTCCTCAAGCGTGCTTATCGATAATGACATCGCCAAAATTGGGAGACGTTCAAAACTCGCTTCTATTTACTTAGTTAAAGAAAATGATCAAGTTAAAACAATTATATTGCCAATTCACGGTAAAGGACTCTTTTCAACTTTATATGGATTTATTGCTTTAAAAGCAGACAAACAATCAATTGTTGGTTTAAAGTTTTATGAGCAAGGTGAAACACCAGGACTTGGTGGCGAAGTAGAGAACCCTCGTTGGTTGGCTTTGTGGTCAGATAAAAAGCTTTTAGATAGTAATGGGAATCCAGCACTCAAGTTAGTGAAAGGTATTCCTCAAAACGAATTTGAAGTTGATGCTTTATCTGGAGCAACTATGACGACACAAGGTCTGCAAAATATGCTCGACTATTGGTTAAGCGAAGATGGTTTTGGACCTTTTCTCGCTAACTTAAATGTGAAGGGAGCTTAAAATGTCAATTGATAAGCAAGAATTGAAAGGCGTTATTTTAAAGCCTATTTTGGACAATAATCCAATTGCATTACAAGTTTTAGGTGTCTGTAGTGCATTAGCTGTCACCAGTAAATTGGAAACAGCTTTGGTCATGTGTTTGGCTTTAACGGTGGTTACAGCTTGTTCTAATATGTTGATTAGTTTAATTAGAAAGCAGATCCCATCGAGCATCAGAATCATAGTACAAATGACAGTGATCGCGTCACTGGTTATTGTGGTTGACCAACTACTAAAAGCCTATGCTTTTGGTACTGCTAAGCAAATGTCAGTATTTGTTGGTTTAATTATCACTAACTGTATTGTTATGGGTCGCGCAGAAGCTTACGCAATGAAAAATGGCCCCGTCATGAGCTTTTTTGACGGCATTGGAAATGGACTGGGTTATTCCGCAATTTTAATTGCTGTCGCTGTTATTCGAGAGCTATTTGGCTCTGGAAGTATTTTGGGTTACAACATTTTTACACTAGCTAAAGATGGCGGCTGGTATCAAGCTAATGGCTTATTATTGTTACCTCCAAGTGCTTTTTTCATTATCGGATTTTTAATTTGGGCATTAAGAGCCTGGAAGCCTGAGCAAGTTGAGGAGTCCAACTAATGGAACATTACATCAGTTTATTTATACGTAGTGTGTTTATTGAAAACATGGCGCTATCGGCTTTCTTGGGAATGTGTACCTTTCTAGCGGTATCTAAAAAAGTCCAAACAGCGATTGGTTTAGGTATTGCCGTCGTCGTAGTTCAAGCGATCACCGTACCGGTTAATAATTTACTATCAACATACTTACTAAAAGAAGGCGCTCTTGCATGGGCTGGGCTACCAGAAACCGATCTTAGCTTTTTAGGCTTAATTGTTTATATCGGTGTCATTGCAGCGCTAGTTCAAATATTAGAAATGATTTTGGATAAATTTTTTCCCGCTCTCTATCAAGCGCTTGGGATTTTTCTTCCACTTATTACCGTAAATTGCGCCATTTTGGGCGGAAGTTTATTTATGATTCAGCGGGAATATAATTTGGCTGAATCTGTGGTCTACGGAGTTGGTAGCGGTTTCGGATGGGCATTAGCGATTGTTGCTCTTGCCGGCATAAGAGAAAAAATGAAATATAGCGATGTACCTGATGGACTTCGCGGTTTAGGAATTACTTTTATTACAGTCGGTTTAATGGCGTTAGCATTTATGTCATTTTCTGGTGTGCAACTGTAAATTTTTGAAATCTAAGGATTCGAGCAAATGTTTGAAACAATAATAGTTGGCGTATCAATGTTTACTTTGGTTATTTTAGCCTTAGTTATGATCATTTTAAGCGCCAAAGCGAGTTTAGTTAGCTCTGGAGCAGTACGAATTGGTGTGAATGGTGAGAGTGAGAAAGCTATAACGACAAATGCTGGTGGCAAACTACTCGGTGCGCTCGCTGATGTGGGTGTTTTTGTCCCTTCGGCTTGTGGTGGTGGCGGTACTTGCGGGCAATGTAAATGTAAAATTAAATCAGGTGGTGGTTCGTTACTTCCTACTGAAGAAGGACATATTAATAAGCGTGAGGCGCGAGAAGGTTATCGCTTATCTTGCCAAGTCAACGTAAAGCAAGATATGGAAATTGAATTACCAGAAGAAGTCTTTGGCGTTAAAAAATGGGAATGTGAAGTTATTTCAAACGATAACAAAGCGACCTTTATTAAAGAGCTAAAGCTAAAATTACCTGAAGGTGAAAGTGTTCCATTTAAAGCGGGAGGCTACATACAAATTGAATGTCCACCATACAAGTTAAGTTACAAAGAGTTTGATATTGATCCAGAATACCACCCAGATTGGGATCATTTTAAAATTTGGGATGTAGAGTCCGAGGTTAAAGAACATGTAACGCGAGCTTATTCTATGGCTAACTATCCTGGCGAAGAAGGGATCATTATGTTGAACGTAAGGATTGCCTCTCCACCGCCAAGAAATATGACTTTGCCAGCAGGTAAAATGTCATCCTACATTTTTAATTTAAAGCCAGGCGACAAAGTAACAATTTCTGGACCTTATGGCGAATTTTTTGCGAAAGATACTAAAAATGAAATGGTATTTATTGGTGGCGGTGCCGGAATGGCTCCTATGCGGTCGCATATTTTTGACCAACTAAAACGGTTAAATTCAGATCGTAAAATTTCATTTTGGTATGGCGCAAGAAGTAAGCGTGAAATGTTTTACGAAGATGAATATGATCAATTAGCCAAAGACAATGAAAACTTTAATTGGCATGTTGCGCTATCTGATCCAATGCCAGAAGATAACTGGGATGGCTTAACGGGCTTTATTCATAATGTATTACATGATGAGTATTTAAAATTTCATGAAGCACCTGAAGATTGTGAATATTATATGTGTGGACCACCCATGATGAACGCCGCCGTTATCAAAATGTTAGAAGATTTAGGTGTTGAAAGAGACAACATATTCTTAGATGATTTTGGTGGTTAAATAACTTACCTGTTTTTAATTTATAACCCTCTTCTAATCAAAAGAAGGGGGATGTTTTAAATTTCTTATGCGACTCCTCTTCTTCACAGCAATTTTGCTCTTATCAATTACTTCCTGTGAAGATAAAAGTGAATTCGTTGACGAGCTAAAGTATCGTCAAGTTTCTGGCTTCACAATGGGCACAACTTATCAAATAACTATAGAATCCACTCAAGAAATTCAAGAATTAATAAAACATAAAATCGATGTCAGACTGGTTGAAATTAACCAACTAATGTCTACCTATATAGATAATTCTGAACTTTCATTATTTAATAAAAACCAAAGTAGTAGTTGTATTCCTATGTCCGCTGAAAACCTATTGGTAATAGCCAAAGCGGTTGAAGTGGGTAAACAAACGAATGGCAAGTTTGATGTAACCCTTGATCCATTAATTAAAGAGTGGGGATTTGACACCAAGCAAACTAATGAGCGTGTACCAGATGATGAAACGATTGAGAAACTTCTCGAGCAAATCGGATTTTCTAAATTAAATATTCAAGATAGTTGTATTTCTAAAAATACAAAAGAGCTTTCAGTTAACTTATCAGCTATCGCTAAAGGTTATGCCGTTGATCAAATTGCAAACCTTATTACAAATCATGGCGTCCAAAATTACTTAGTGGAAATTGGTGGCGAAACCGCTTCTAAAGGAATCAATTCCAGATCAAAAAATTGGCGTTTAGCTATTGAAGCACCGGTTGAACAA
>JBMYPE010000008.1:0-18356 GCA_049600015.1 Kangiellaceae bacterium | reverse complement strand
ATGTTTAAAGATACACAATCAAATCTATTTAATGACTTAGCAACCTTAACGGATGCTGGAATACCAGTTTTAGATGCTGCAAAACGAGTTGCAGCATCTCACCCCAAAGTTAATGTATGGTCGCAAGTGATTCAATCATTATCTAAAGGTAATCGCTTGAGTGTGTCTTTAAGTAAAAGCGGCTTAATCACTCGATATGAGCAAGAGATTATTGCGGTTTCTGAATACGCCGGTCGATTAACACAAGGTTTAAGAAGTATTGCGGAATCTTACGATAAACGCCGAGTAAGAATTAGCAAGCTAAAATCAAAACTCTATATGCCCTTCGCTGTTCTAGTTATCGCCATAGTCGTTTCTGGAATTTTGCAAGTTAGTCAAAACCCTGAGTTATCAATTTTGCTGGTGATAGCAAACTCAATTTTTTACTTGGGTTTAGCAATTGGCACAACCAAAATCATTTTAGTATTAATGCAAAAAGAAGCCTGTTTTTGGTTGAATAAAGTTAAAAGTTTTGAAAATAATGAGTGGTATCAAATGCAATTTCAGCAAGTGGTTTTTGGTGCCCTACTTTGGCATGTTTCATCAGGAATAGATTTTAAAGCTGGCTTTGCTCGAATTTCAAAACTAATTAATGATAAAGGCATCCAAAAGAAATTAAATCGCGCTAGTATTTTATGTGGACAAGGATTATCTGTGAGTGAAAGTGTACATAAAGCAGAGTTACCTATTTCTAGTGAGTTTAAACAGATATTAATTACTGGTGAGCAAAGTGGCCGTTGGGAAGATGCGGTTAAAAAATTTTTAGATCAAAATGCGTTGTTGCTTGATATAAGAATAGATAATGCTTTTGAGTGGGCGCCTAGAATTTATTATGGGTTGATTGTATTGGTGGCTATTAGTGTTATTTTTTAGTTTTGATCTCCCCATTCTTCGCAAAGAAGAGTTAAGGGAGACTTAAGCCAATAAAAAGCAAATATAAATCACCCTTAATTTCTTTCCTTTAAGCGGGGAATAACGACTCAATCAGCTCACGCTTTAGCGCTCGGAAGAATTATTAGATGGACTCGTACTCACTGAAAATAGCTTTTCTACTAGTTCTTGTTGAAGTTCTTCTCCAGAGCTTCTTAATAGTGTGAGCATATGGTTATCCTCAGGCATTGACTGCTCAGTGCAACTAAAACTATTTTTGAGTTTTGAATGTTGAGATGAATACTTTCCAATTAATCGTCCTGAAGGGTAATCATAAATATACAAGGTTGCCGACGTCTTTAATGCATTATTTCTTGCATAGTATCCTCCGGTAGAAGAATAGTGATAATCACCGTCGAAAATTATTATATTGGAAATATTTCCGTAGCTCTCAGGTAAATCGTTGAATCTAATATTTGCCCAGTTTTTAGCCCCCTTCTTGACATCAGCGAAGCTTAGGCTGTCTCTCGAAATTGCTTTGGATTGAAAGCCCATTGCACTTAATTGAGATGTAATTACTGATGAAAACGTCTGATTAAGGCTATTATCTAGGTCATAGGTAGTGCTTTTATTATTAAATATAGTCAAGCCAACATACGAGCAATACAAGTCATCGCCCAATGTTGATACTACTAAGGATTGTTTAATTAAATTTCGATCATATTGAGAGATTAGTTTATTATTTTGCGTGGCGCATCCAGACAACAAAACAACTACGATAATTAATCTATACATGTATTTTCCTAAATAAGTCATTCTAGTGAATTCAAACGCCAGCAGATCTTATCCTTCTGATGTTTATTAATTTCAATAAATCAAGAGTAATCGACATCTGCAGTTAAATCAATTGCATAAATTTGCTCTTAATATGTTGTTTTAGAGCGGGAATATACTTTTAGACCTAAAAAATAAGAAGCCCTTGCTCATGTATAAAGGATATCATATCTTTCAATACATCAACTAATTTTGCTAACTCATTCTTATGACTGATTTATTCTCACAAAATAGACCAACTAAAGAAGAAATTTATCCTGATGTATTTGTGCTCGCAAACTTCATCAATACAAAACCACTACTTGATAAAATAAAAAGCCTCACAAAAATTGCACCGTTTAATAAAATGATGACACCAAATGGTCACAATACTAATATACCTTTTACCAATTGCGGTGAGTTTGGCTGGACTTCTGATTTAAGTGGCTATCGTTATTCCAGAATAAATCCTATTACTAAACAGTCTTGGCCTTTAATGCCAAAAACGTTCTTTACTTTAGCGCAGGATGCGGCGAAGAATGCAGGCTTTGAAAACTTTACTCCAGATGCTTGTTTAATCAACCAATATTCTATTGGTAGCAAGCTAGGAGCGCATCAAGATAAAAACGAAAAAGATTTTACTCAGCCAATTGTGTCAGTTTCTATCGGCTTGCCAGCAGTTTTTCAGATTTTTGGTAATACTCGTTCAGGCGTAGAAGTTAGCTACCATTTGCAAGATGGGGATGTAATGGTTTGGGGAAAAAGCGCCCGTCTGATTTATCATGGCGTTAAAACTATTTCAGTTGATCCGCTTAACTCTCATTCTACTCATCGTTTTAATATCACTTTTAGAAAATCGAATTAAAGTATCACCTGCATAACTAATCAAATATTATTGTCGACCAATTCATTTACATGATTGGCGAATCCGGCACCTGCTTCTGTGTAAACATTAAATACCGCTGTGGCTCCCGATTTTTCAAGCAAAGGTATTTCATCAGGGAATTTGGCTGTGACTGCAACACGTGCAACAAAAGCGATTTCACCTAATCTTTCTAACACATCTAAATTAGCTTGCAAACGAGGCAGCGCGAGCATGATTAATTTAATCTTATTATCTTTTTGTATTTTATCCCAAAAATCAGCATCGCTCGGGTCGCCTTGTAAAACAAAATATCCTTGCGCTTGGTATTGCTCTACTTTTTCTTGATTAAAATCTACACCAACCACCTTGTCACCATAAACTTCTTTCATTTTATCGTAAGCGCCTCGTCCTACTCTACCCATTCCAAAAATGGCGACAGTGGCATCACGAGTATCGAATAGTGGATCATCTTCTAACCTTTGTATTTTTTGAAACTTATGCCAAAAATCTCGGAATTGACTATATAGTTTGTGATCTTGTTTATTGAGTGGCGCTGAAATTAAAAAGGAAACAGAAAGCGCGATGGCAATAATGACTAACCACTCAGCTTCTATCCAAGCGTTGCTCACGCAAATTGCCGCGACTATTAAACCAAACTCACTAAAGTTGGTTAAATTGACGCTTGCGATAAAAGAGGTTCTTGCCCGCAGTTTAAAACGAGTCATTAAAGCAAAAAATAAAGTGGATTTAATAAACATAAAAGGGACAATTAAAATACCAATGATTAAAGCCTGTAATGACAAGCTACCTGACATACCGATAGAGAGAAAAAAGCCCACCAAAAAGAGATCTTTAAAGCCTAACATAGACTTTGCCATTTCTGTGGACTTGCTATGAGTAGAAATTAAAACACCCATAAACAATGCACCTATATCGTCTTTTACACCTGCAATTTCAAAAATCTCAGCGCCGCCCAAAGCGAGCACAAGCCCATACAAAATTAGAAGTTCACCATGGCCTGCTTTTTTAAGAATGTAATGAAATAAATGTCGTGCTGGGATGAGTAAAAAAAGCAAGAATGCCCAAATGCTGGGTAGCTCACCTTTGGAAGCCGCAAGAAAAATTACGGCGACTAAATCTTGCATGATTAAAATACCAATGGCTATTCGACCATGAAAAGAATTGATCTCACCTTTATCCTCTAAAACTTTAACAACAAAAACAGTACTAGAAAAACTCAAAGCGAAGGCAATTAGCGCGGCACTCTTTAGATCAAGTTTTTCAATAAATGGTGTTTGTATAAAAGAAAGAGTGTAGATAATCGCGACAAAAAACAGCACGATTAGTAACATATGAATAATGGTGACTGACCAAACTTGGGGCTTTATCAGTACTTTAAGATTTAACTTGAGCCCAACTGTAAATAATAAAAGAGTAATACCTAAATCAGCTAGTTTTTGTAGCATTTCGCCACTAGCCATTCCTAAGTAGTTTAATAAAAAACCAGTTGCTAAAAATCCAACGAGCGGAGGTAAGCTCACTTGACGAGCTAAAAATCCAAACAGGAACGCAAGAAATATCCAGGTGACATCTCCGAATGCTATAGCGACCCATTCAAAATCCATAGTTTTTTCATTTCCAATTATTAAGAGGGGTTTGTTTTATCCTAGACGAAATTCCCCCAAAAAACCATGATAGTTGATATTAAACACTTATACCTTTCAACACTGGAACCTGTATTTTGAAGTATCACGGGTATAGTTAGCATGCTAAAATGCGCGCCATGATTATCCTATCTACATTAAATGCCAAATATATCCATGCCAGTCTTGGGTTACGCTATCTATACGCGAATTTGGAAGAGCTAAAATCGCAAGCCAAAATTTGCGAGTATACAATTAACTCACGACCAATTGATATAGTTGAAAAAATCCTAGTTCAAAAACCGACCATTATTGGTTTTGGTGTTTATATTTGGAATTGTGAAGAAACACTTTCGGTTATATCCCAAATTAAGCGGATCGCTCCTGAGGTAAAAATAATTCTTGGCGGGCCGGAAATTAGTTATGAAACTGAAAAACAGTCTCTTTTTGAATTTGCAGATTATGTGATAACCGGCGCGGCAGACAAAAGTTTTTATCAGTTATGTAAAAACATATTAGACGGCAAACCGCCAGTTCAAAAAATTCTCAATTCAAAACCTATTGAGTTAAAAGACTTAACTCTTCCCTATGACTTATACGATGAAGAAGATTTAAAACAAAGAGTGATGTACATTGAAGCGTCACGTGGTTGTCCTTTTAAGTGTGAGTTTTGTTTATCTGCTCTTGATAAAACCTCATACCCTTTTGAATTAGAAAGATTCCTATCGGAAATGGATCTATTGCACGCAAGAGGAGCAAGGCACTTTAAATTTGTCGATCGTACTTTCAATTTAAAAATAAAAACAACTTTGCAAATATTGGACTTCTTTTTAGAAAGAATGAGTGATGATTTATTTTTGCACTTTGAAGTGATTCCCGATCATCTGCCGGAAAAACTAAAAGAGAAATTAGTTTTGTTCCCAGAAGGTAGTTTGCAATTTGAAGTTGGAATACAAACTTTTAATCAAGATGTTCAAAATAATATCAGCCGAAAACAAAATAATGATAAATCAAAAGCAAATTTGAAGTGGCTTAAAGAAAATACTAATGCACACATTCATGCTGATTTAATTTTTGGTCTACCTGGTGAAACCTTAACAACTTTCTCAGATAGTTTTGATCAACTATATGCCTGCCGACCGCATGAAATTCAAATGGGAATTTTGAAGAGATTAAGAGGAAGTCCGGTCATTCGTCATACAGAAACTTTTGATTTACGTTTTTCTCCAATTCCACCTTACTCTATTCTAAGCACAAGCACGGTTGACTTTATAACCATGCAACGTGTCAATCGTTTTGCTCGGTATTGGGATATGATTGGTAATTCAGGTCGATTTTCAAAATCTATCCCCTTTATTCTCAATGATAAACCGTTTGATAACTTTCTTAAATTAACGGATTGGATATTTAATAAAACAGAACAAACACATAAGATTAATTTAAAGAGGCTATACGAACTAGTGGCACAAGCCTGTGAACTATTGTATCCGGAATCTTACAGCGAATTAATTTTAAATATGGAAGAAGACTATAGGCGATCAAAGCTCAAAGGGGCTTTTAATCGTTTGGAGCTATCTAAAACCTCAACTATTGGAAAACGCACTAAAAACAAACATTCATCAAGACAACAGCGACATTTATAGAATCTTGATAAAACTATATTGATAAGACTTAATTTGTAATGGAATTGTGGATCTACTTCACTGTACTTGCTGCATTTATGCAAGCGGTAAGAACGGCAGGACAAAAACAGTTATCACATCATCTCGATGCGATTGCGACAACACTTGTGCGCTTTTTGTTTGCGTTACCTATTGTTTGGCTCTACTTAGGTTTAGTTAAGTATCATAAGCAGTTAGAATTTCCTGCTGTTAATTATGATTTTATTCAATTAGCTTCACTCGCTGCAATAGCGCAAATAGTTGGAACCGCTTTTACAATCAAAGCATTTAGTTACCAGAATTTTGCAGTTGCCACTAGCCTGGTAAAAACAGAAGCCATCTTAACAGCCCTACTGGGTGTATTGATGTTTGATGCAGTCTTGTCTGGTTTCGGTTGGATTTCCGTTGTCATTGGTGGCATCGCGGTTTTGTTGTTGAGTAATGTTGATAAAAATCTAATGTCCATTTTCAAAAGTCCTGCTGCTCTATTTGGGGTTGGAGCCGGTTTGTGTTTTGCGCTCGCATCCTTATGGATTAGAGAAGCCAGTCTTATTTTGAATACAGATTTACTTTTAAGTGCGGCTTACACTCTGGCCTTTACAGTAACGCTTCAGAGTGTAATTATTGTTGTTTACCTGTTGATTAAAGATAAAAATCAATTCACCAAAATGACCGGCTATTGGAAACTATGTTGGTTTGTTGGAGCGACTAGCGCATTGGGCTCCATCGGATGGTTTACCGCATCAAGTTTACAAACAGTTGCTTATGTAAAAGCGCTTGGTCAAATTGATTTCTTTTTTACATTGATTATCACATTAAAAATATTTAAGGAGTCAATTAGTGTACGAGAATACCTTGGAATGTTTTTGATTTTAGTGAGTGTAATGATTTTATTATTGCTCGCATAATCATTTCCCAAGCGGCTAAGCGACAACTAAGAAAGAAAAAGATAGACAAAAAAAGAAACCATAAGACTTTAGTTACAAAAAATTCCTTGCATATACTTGCACATTTTAATTAACGCCCTACAATCTAGGACAATTAAAAAGGGAGCTATCAAATGAACAAAACAATATTCACACTAATTATATATCTACTTTGCCTGAATGCTCAGGCTGTAACAAAGCTAGAAGATGTTAAATCTTTTACTTTAAAGAATGGAATGAAAATTATGGTTTTAGAGGATCATTCTATTCCTAATGCCAATATGTATGTATTCTGGAAAGTTGGATCCAGGAATGAATATCCTGGCATAACCGGTTTATCTCACTTTTTTGAACATATGATGTTTAACGGTGCAAAAAAATATGGACCTAAACAATTTGATAGAGTCATGGAGGCTGCGGGAGGTGCAAACAATGCCTATACGAGTGAAAACATTACCGCTTACACCAATTGGTTTCCTGCGAGCTCTATGGAGATTATTTTTGATTTAGAAGCTGATCGCATAGAGCACTTAGCAATTGATGCCAAAATGGTTGAGAGTGAGCGAGGCGTTGTTACTTCTGAAAGAACAACAGGATTGGAAAACTCCAATTTTAGAATGTTGTTAGAACAGGTTAAGGGATCGGCTTTTCGCGCACATCCCTATAGCTGGGGAGTCATTGGTCATCAATCTGATATTGATAATTGGTCTATGGAAGATCTAAAGACTTATCATAAAACTTATTATGCGCCGAATAATGCAGTAGTTGTTATTGCCGGTGATGTTACTCTAAAAGAAGTAAAAAGATTAGCCAAAAAATATTTTGAACCAATTCCAGCGCAAGCAGAACCGAGAAAAATTCACACAGTAGAGCCTCCACAAACAGGAGAGCGTCGCGTTTACGTACAAAAAGAATCTGTGTCCTCTGCTAATATTTTGATGGGATTTCATGTTCCAGAAACTGAACACGCAGATTATTATCCATTAACTATGCTTGCTTCAATATTAGGTGATGGAGAAAGTTCTCGTCTTCATCGATCAATTGTTGACGACAAACAATTAGCGACAAGTGTATTTACTTATATGCCAGATTCTTTTGACCCTAATTTATTTTATATTTATGCAACTGCAGCAAATGGCATAGACGCTGCAACTTTAGAAAAAGCCATGATTGCAGAAATTAACAAGGTAATGCAAGAAGGTGTGAAAACTAAAGAGTTGACCAAAGTTAAAAATATAGCACAAGTAGATTTTTATAGGACACTTTCAACCATCAATGGAAAAGCGAACACTTTAGGAACTTACGAGTTGTTTTTTGGAAACTATGCAAAAATGTTTAGCGCCATTTCAGACATGAATAAAGTGGATGCAAAAGATATTAAGCGAGTCGCAAATTCATATTTGATTCGCTCAAATAGAACGGTAGGAATTTTGGATTCCTCCGTAGATACTAAAAAAGGAGATAAATAAGATGAAAACAATTATTCACACAATAGTCATCTTAGTCATTTCGTTTACATTGTCATTATTCAGTCATTTAGCAATGGCTGATTTTAGTATGCCTGAATACAAAAAATTAACTTTAAAAAATGGCCTCACCGTTTATTTAATGGAGCAAAATGAAGTTCCATTAGTTGATATTAGAATGGTGACTAAAGCGGGCGCGATCAATGACGGTCGCCAATATGGTTTAGCCAATATGACAGGTGACGCTTTAAGTTTAGGAAGTGGAAAATTAAGTAAAAAGGAAATTGAAGATCTTTTTGCTTTTCATGGTGCCAATCTTGGTGGTGGTGTTAGTTTAGAATCGGCGAGCACTAGTCTTTCAATTGCTAGTAAAGATGTTGATAAACTATTACCCATTTTTAGAGATATAGTGATTAAACCCCGATTTGATGAATCAGAGTTTGATAAACAAAAGAAGCGTTATATTGATCAATTAAAACAAAGTAGAGAAAGACCTAGAAATGTTATAGGTAGTGCATTCAATAAAATGTATTACGGTGACCATCCTTATGGGAACCCGATTGAAGGTGATGCTTCTACAATCGAAAAAATCACACTCGATCAAGTTAAATCGTTTTATACTAACTTTTACTCAGCGAATAATAGCGCTCTAATTATTGTGGGTGATTTTAAAACGAAAAAAATGGTTAAAAAGATCAAACGTTTATTTAAATCTTGGAAATCAAAGAATATTGTGGAGACAGATTTATCCAAATTCAATTCACAAAAAGAGGCAAATGTATGGTTGATTAATAAAGATGACGCCATTGAAACCACCTTTATGATTGGTGGAAAAGGCATACCATCTAACCATAAAGATAAAGTGGCTATTCAAGTAATCAATACCCTTCTTGGTGCTCGTTTTACATCATGGTTGAATGATGCATTGCGTGTTAATTCTGGTTTAACCTATGGTGCAAGAAGTCGATTCAATAGTGAGTCTCAGTTTGGTAACTTTGTTATCTCAACCTTTACAAAAACTGAGACAACTTTTGATGCGATAGATTTAGCGTTAAAAACTTACAAGAGACTTTGGACTGAAGGGATTGATCAAGAAACTTTAGAATCTGCAAAGACTTATGTAAAAGGTCAATTTCCTCCTCGATATGAAACGAGTGGTCAGTTGGCTAGGTTACTATCAAATATGTGGTCGCTTGATTTAGATGATTCATTTATTAATGATTTTCAGAAAAATGTTGATTCTCTGAATGTAGAAAAAGCCAATAAAATCGCTCAAGAAAACTTCCCTCAGGACAATCTACAATTTGTTTTAATTGGTAAAGCGAGCGATATAAAAGAGCAAGCTACAAGCTACGGAAAAATAAAAGAAATGGATATAAAGACATTTAAGTTTTAATGCTCTAAAGGTTTGGATTTCTTCTAGTTGCCATGCTCGCGCGCGGCAACTAAAAATCACTCCTTCAAAATAATCAAAACTTCCAAGAAAGAAGAGAATTAGAATGTCTAAACAATTTGAAAGCCTGCCACTTGAAAAGGCATTATTAGAGAATCTCTCAAGTCTTGAATATAAGCAGATGACGCCTATTCAAGAGAAAAGTCTGCCACTGATCTTATCCGGTAAAGATGTGATTGCTCAAGGTAAAACGGGTTCTGGAAAAACAGCCGCTTTTGCATTGGGTATTCTTCATAATTTGGAAGTAAAACGATTTAGAATTCAATCACTGGTACTATGCCCTACTCGAGAACTTGCAGATCAGGTGGCAAAAGAAATTCGCCGATTAGCTCGCTCTATTCATAATATAAAAGTTTTAACTCTTTGCGGTGGCGTTCCACTTGGGCCGCAGATTGGCTCGTTAGAGCATGGCGCGCATATTATTGTTGGTACGCCTGGTCGAATTGAAGATCACCTTAATCGTGGGCGTCTTAACCTTGCTAATGTTCATACTTTGATTTTAGACGAGGCGGATCGAATGTTAGAAATGGGGTTTCAGTCAGCTTTAGATCTTATTTTTTCTTTATGCCCAACAAAAAAGCAAACACTTCTCTTTAGTGCAACATTTCCCGATCAAATTAAACCTATTGCAAAAGCAATTATGCAAAATCCGGTCACAGTAAAAGTAGAATCTACTCATGATACTAGCTCTATCGATCAACACTTTTATCAAGTCACTGAGCATTCCGACCGAATGACCGCATTGAGACTAATACTATTAAAAAATCAACCTGAATCAAGCGTTGTGTTTTGTACCACTAAAATAGAAACACAACAGGTTGCTGATGAGCTAGCCATGTTTGGCTTTAGTTGTTTGGCAATTCATGGCGACCTTGATCAAAAAGATCGTGACCAAGCGCTAGTCAGATTCGCTAATAAAAGTGTATCAATTTTGGTCGCAACAGATGTAGCGGCAAGAGGGCTTGATATCGAGAGCTTAGACGCTGTAATTAATTATCAAATTTCAAGAGATCCGGAGGTTCATGTTCATAGAGTGGGACGGACTGGTCGTGCAGGTAGTCAAGGAACGGCCTATTCAATCATTACAGAAAAAGAGATTCATAGAATTATTAAGTTAGAGGACATGCTTAAACAAACTATTAAAATGGAAGACTTGCCTAGTCAGAGTTTTTTAGATAAAAAACCAAATAAACCTAGCATGACAACTTTACAGATTGATGGCGGTAAAAAACAAAAAGTGAGGCCAGGTGACATTTTGGGAGCTCTAACGGCAAAAAAAGGAACTGATAATATCAGTGGCACTCAAATAGGAAAAATTCAAATATTTGATAACCGAGCGTTTGTCGCCGTGCATCGAAGTATCGCTAACGATGCACTCAATAAAATTCAAAATGGAAAATTAAAAGGAAGATCTTTTAAGGCTAGATGTATTTGGGGTTAGCTTTAACAGATATTTAAAACAATTATTAGTATCGACCAAGAGATTGATTAATAAAGTATTCAACTTTCTTAGCTGCAATATCATCTTTAGTTTTCAATTTTAAATGACGTCTAAATTTTCCTGTACCTTCCAATAGTTTGTCAGGGTCGGGTAACTCTGAACCATTACCAAATTCAATTGAAATATGATTTTTTCTTAAAAAAATTCCTGAGGCTAGTTCGTCATCTACTAGATAAACAATACCACCATACTTTATATCTTCAATAACTTCGGAACATACTTTAAAAAATATTTTTTGAACAGCTATAATTAACTGAGTTTTGTCTTCATCAACTAAAAAGCAGTCTTGAATAAACTGATTAACTTTTTCATTTGAAGTTTCCATATTCCTAGCAGTCCTATCCGTTTGGTAGTAAACTTGTGCGATTAATATATCGAGAAATAACAGCTAATAGCAAAAAGACGATTCCCACTAAGTCCGCGATTAATATCTTAAAAATAGATTGGTTGTATTCTCCAACCTGTAACACAAGAAAGACAAAACCAATCATGCTAATCCCAACCAAAACCATAGCTGCTGTCTGATAAGAAGGAACAAAGACTGAATATAGGACAAAGCCTCCAATAACACCAAATAGCAAAGCTCGGTGTTTCATCAAAATTATTAGATCGTCGCTAGCCAATTTAATAGAGTATGCATTTTCTATATTTTGTTGTGAGAAAATCCCTAAAACAGGAATAAAGTTAATCAGTCCAACCAGGATAAGAAATACCGCTGTTAATTTGCTCATAGTCCTAATTACCTCGCAAATGTTCTTTTATAATCTAAATTTAATTGTTAACTGACATTACCCTGTCAGTAACGATACAGTAGAATAACATACATAAAGAAAAATATTGGAGTCAACCATGTCGGAAAAAATGCCAAAGTTGTTAAAGAATTGTTATTCACCTGAACTGGTTGAATCAATCGCCAAAGATTGTAAAAGCCAAATGAATGATTTTAATAATAATTCGTTTATAAAAGCCGTGTTAAGTGATGATTGGTCACAATTGGAATTAAAAGATCGAATGCATCGAATAGCTGAAAAATTAGGTGAGTATTTGCCGAATGAGTATTCACAAGCTATCGCAACTTTATTAGTTGTTGCTAAAAATTATTCAGGATTAACACATATGTGTTTTCCAGATTTTGTAGAAAAATTTGGCTTGCATGATTTTGAAACCTCAATGATGGCTTTAGAAAATTTGACCGAAGGATCTAGTTCTGAATTTGCAATCCGACCTTTTATTATCCGTTATCCAAAAGAGACCATGAAAAGAATGAAGAAGTGGACAAGGTCTGATAATTATCATACTAGACGATTGGCTTCCGAAGGTTGTCGCCCTAGATTGCCGTGGGCAATGGCGCTACCAGACTATAAAAAAGATCCAACCACAGTGTTAGATACAATCCTTGAGCTGATAGATGATGAAGAATTGTATGTGCGCCGAAGTGTCGCTAATAACTTAAATGACATTAGTAAAGACAATCCTGATCTAGTAATCGGTGTGGCTCAGAACTACTTAGGAAAATCCAAAGAAATTGATTGGGTAATCAAACACGCTTGTCGTGGCTTACTTAAACAAGGCAATAAACAAGTGCTTTCTTTATTTGGATATTCAAATGTTAATCATATAAAGATCCAAAATTTTGAAGTAGATAACAGTGTGAGCCTGGGTAAAAAATTCAATTTTTCTTTTAAGTTAAATAGTACTTCCAAAAGCTTAGGCAAACTAAGAGTGGAATTTTTTATTGATTTTATGAAAGCGAATGGCAAGCAAGCGGGAAAAATATTTAAAGTTTGCGAAGGTGATTATGTTGAGGAAGAAAAAGAAATTGCCAAATATTTCTCTTTTAAAACAATAACCACAAGAAAATATTATTTGGGTAAACACAAAATTTCAATTGTGGTTAATGGTGTCTTTCTGGATAGTAAAGATTTTATGTTGATATAATTATTATTTCCTACTCATAGGGATAATCACGACCAGTATGTCGCTTTAGGTCTGTTTCATAATATTCGCGACTTCTTGATAAGTAGACAAACCGTTTTGAGACTCTAATCCTTCGATTACACCATTTTGATCTTCATGATTTTTGTTTTGACTCATTTTAGATTTACCGGATATCTCTCTGATATCGATCCTTAGCCCAACAATGGCTCTTAGCATAGCATTAGTCTTTTTTTCTGATAATTTGTCCATAGTCCAAGGATTTTCAAATTCTGCTTCGTGAATTTCTGAGAGCCTTGAAATGACAGAAAGAGTTTCCTCTTCATTAAGTAATGTTAGTGTGCCTCTTATTTCAACCGCTTGATAATTCCATGTTGGAACTTGTTCGACAGATTGATACCAGTTAGGAGAAATGTAAGCATGATGACCGATAAAATTCACATGAACATCCGTTGACTCTTGCAATGCAATTAACAGATCATTTTGTTTTGCAATATGGGCGAATAAGTATCTTTCATTGTGATCCACTTCAAATGGAATAAAGGCTTGAGTCACATGGTTATTGTGACAAACTAGTAATTGTCCAAAAGGCTGTGTTTGTATCATTTTAAAGCTATTGTCTTCCGACATTTCAAAATAAGTGGGAGTATACATATCGGTTCCTTTAATGACCTAAGCCCTGAGTTCTATATCTAAGTATTTATGTGGTTATACTTTTTAGCTTTGTGATCTAGCAGTGCAATCTTTGTTTAACCAATCCTATGGACTATACTTTAAGACGTCTACATGTTAAATAGATGGTGGGTTATTATAACGGTAACAACTCAATGTTAAATTTTAACTACTAATTAAAAAGGAATGTTTAATGGGATCTATTCAATCCGATATTATTTATAACGTCAGCCCTGAAAGCTCTTTAGAGCTCTTGTCGGTCAATGAAATGTACTGGCTAATTGAGCAGTCCACAGGGAAAAAACGCGAGCTTATCAGGCGTTGTGTATTAGCTGTGTTAAATACTGGATCTAATCTTGATAATGCGAAACAAATGTTGGATATGTACCAAGATTTTGATGTTAAGTTGAGTTGGCAAAGAAGAGGGATTCGTTTTGAATTAATTAACCCACCCACACAAGCCTTTGTGGATGGTGAAATGATTTTAGGCATGAGAGAGCATTTATCTGCAGTTGTTAGAGATCTCATATACAGTCCAAGCTTATATGAAAGTCAATACAATGGAGAGCTATCACAAGGGAAAAAAATTACCGACTATATTTTTAGAATATTAAGGAATGCGGAAACCGTTAAGCGAGGTAAGAAACCAAATTTAGTAGTCTGCTGGGGCGGGCACGCTATTTCAGATAACGAATACAAATACACTAAAAAAGTGGGTTATGAGTTAGGTTTAAGAGGCTTTGATATTTGTACGGGTTGCGGCGCGGGCGTTATGAAAGGTCCTATGAAAGGCGCGACTATTTCTCACGCTAAACATAGAAATCCAAATGCGTTGTATCTAGGCATTACAGAGCCTGGAATTATAGCCTCAGAAGCGCCCAATCCAATTGTGAATCACTTAGTCATAATGCCTGACATCGAAAAGCGATTAGAGGCGTTTGTGAGATTGTCACATGCCATTATTATTTTTCCTGGAGGCGCAGGAACCGCAGAAGAATTGCTGTATTTGGTTGGTCTATTGTTGCATCCGAAAAACAAACAAATCCCGCTACAAGTGATTTTGACAGGGCCAAGGTCATCTGAAAAATATTTTGAAAGACTCGATCAATTTGTTCAAGTAACTTTAGGTGAAGAAGCATCCGCTCTCTACAAAATTATTCTGGATAATCCAGAAAAAGTAGCCAAAGAAGTGAAATCGAGTATAGAAGAAGTTACAAGGTTCAGAACCGAGCACAATGAGTCTTTTAATTTTAATTGGCGCTTAAAAGTGAATGAAGAATGGCAAATACCTTTTGATGCCACTCATAAAAACATGAGTGAACTCAATTTATCAAAAGCGCAACCTATACATGAACTAGCACTTAACTTAAGGAAAGCGTTTTCTGGCATTGTTGCAGGAAACGTAAAACCAAATGGTATTGCGGAAGTTGAAAAATATGGGCCATTTATTCTTAAGGGAAGTAAAGAAATAAGTGAACCATTGAATAATTTACTAGAGTGCTTTATTGAAGAAAATAGAATGACTTTAGCTTCGAATAATTATGTACCTTGTTTTAGATTAGAGTAGTTTATCTAAAATAATACTTTTTCAATAAAGCCTTGCCATGTTTCATTAGGTGTCCAGATTTTTAATAGATCTTTTTTGGCTGTTTTTAAATCAACACCTAGTTTAGTGACTCGATATAAGTAGACGAATGTAGACGCTCGGTAATTAGCTTGGCAGTGTACATAAACTTTATTTTTTCCGTATCGTTGCATTAGCTGGCTGAAGCGCTCAAAATTATCGAGCGATGGTTCCGACCAATCAACAGGAATTTGTTGATAGCTCATACCTAGTTTTGTGACAACTGCTCTCTCCTCTTTTTGGTCACCAGGAATTAAATTGATAACATGTTTAAACCCGTATTTTTTTATTAGTTGATACTCTTCCATCTTTAAATAACCAGAGCTTGCCAAATTATCCGCAACAAAATGAAAATTAGTTAGGGTTTTAAATTCTTTATCAAGTTCCGTAAAGTCAGTCACATTTTTTGCAAAGTTATTAGAGCAAAATAAAACCATGGTTAAAAGAATTAGTATTTGAACTACTTTCATATTAATCTCCAATTGAAACTACAATCCTAGATCGAGTTTTTTGAGTAAATTATCTTTATTTTTAAGTTGTTCTGTCCAAGTATTAAAATCATCTGTTAAGTTGTCTAAATTGGATAAATCACCTACTCTTTTAGATAATTGCTCTTCTATTTCTTCTTTTTGTTTCCCAATATTTTCTTTTAAGTTTTCACCAAGTGCCGTAGAAAATACTTCTTCAAGATTGGTATTAAACGAAATTTTAGGGTTGTCTAAGTTACCTTTTGCACTAATAGATATTGAAATTTTATTCTGTTGAGACAAACTATTTGAGAGGCTCTTTTGCCAACCAGATAATCCTTCAGGGCTCGAAATATTTGCACGAGTAATGGCAAGATTTAAATCTAGATTTATATTATCAAGTGTTAAACTTCCCGCAAAACTTCCATTAAGTACACCAGAGTTTACAACCCAAGAACCTTGCGCATTCTCCATTAGCTTTATACTTTTTACATTCCAATCTTTGATTGTAGATTGCAGTTGAGTATTCATATTCTGTGGACTTTGCCAATGGCTCATTATTTCTGCATTTGCACTACTCTTACCATCAAGGCTGTCAATGTTAATTGATAGATCAGCCGGTGTAGCTAGTACCCAGGGCAAGTAAGCCAAATTGTTGCCACTCCCTTTTGATTTCCATAGTTCATCTTTACCGCTAAGACTAACCTTATTAATCAGTAATTGTGGAAATAAATGTTCATCTTTAAATTGTACTTTTTTACCTATTGATGTTTGTTGTATAGGTGTATCTTTTTCAGTTTGGGTTGTACCAATATTTTTGGTGTGATTAACAAAAGTAACTAATTTTTCAATCCAGGGAGTGAATTGCGGACCCACTAAATGATCCACCATTTTTCTAGACACACCAGATAAACCGTTATTCAAGCCCGTTTTTGACATGATATTATTTAGATCAATTTCAGGACTGCTTTTAACTGCTGTTATTTGTTGGGCTATTTCCTTTTTATCCGACTTAAGTTTTTTATTAAGAGCCGAAATGCTTTCTTTCTCTTTCTTGATATCCTTTTTAAGTTTTTTCCATGCCTTTCTATCAGTAATTAGATTGATGGAGTTTTCTTTAGCTCTTTTTGATAGACGGTTAAACTCTTTTTCAATCGCTTTTAAGTTTTCTTTGTGTTGGGTACTTTTAAGTTCTTTATCCCAAAATTCTTTAATTTCTTTTTGATTGTTATTGAGCTTTTCCAAATTTTTTAAAGTCAAAAGATCAGCGTTGGCAACCATCTGCTTTACATCGTTTTTATTAAAACTGAGTGAGCTCTCGAGAAAACCATCTTTCAAACTATCATTAGAGTGATCTTGTTGATCATTACCTGTACTTTTAGCGGTATCAATAGCGCCACTGGATTTTCTAGGCGTTGCTAATTGAATTCCATCAATCTTTAATTCATCTATAGCGATTTTTTTCCACAGTAACTTTGAAGTATCAATAGCAAACTTGACTGATTCAATTTCAACTAAATTTGACATAGGTTGTTCTGGATCGGTCGCTTGAATATTTTTGATGGATACGCCTAGAGGAAATAGGTGAAGTTCCACTTCACTTACATCTAACTTTGCACCTAACGCTTGTGTGCCAAAAGATTCGATGTTTGATTTAAGAAGTACCGGAGCAACTAGATACCAAGCGAAAGTCAGCAATATTGTGATAACTATAAAAGCTACAACGCCCCACCATCTGATTATCTTCATTAAGTATGCCTAATTTTTTATCTAAATTTGAATTATTTACTTTGTTCGTACAATTTCCAAAAGCTAGAGGCTTTAAGAACTTTTACTATCTGATATTTTTCTATCTTTACAAGAAATTTTTCTCGATATAAATTAATAATTATTTTACTCAGCGGATAAAGTAGAATCGCCACAATTATAGATGCAGTGAGAGAGCCGATAACACCTGAGTAATAAAAATTACTCCAGCGCCCAATTAATGTGTTAAAAAAACCTTGCCAAAAATCTAACAAGTTTGAGTTTTGCAATAGGCTAATTCCAATAGAATCAAAAACGTTTGAAAATAAGTAACCTAAAAGTGCGAATATAGGATAGCTGATTAAAAGTACAGATAGATTGACGCGGAAACTCAGAGCAATGAAAATTACTAGGACGTTGTGTAACGAGTATAATGGCGTTAATCCTAAAATCGCAGCGAGCGAAATAGCGATAGCTAATTGCCCAGGACTTTGTTCAGAGTTGAGTGCTTTTAAGAGCTTAATAATAGAGGTGAGCATTTTACTTTCCGAATTTAAATTGGTTTTTAATATTAATGCTTAGCCAAAAATGGCACCGTTTTGAATCGGTTTATCTGGAACAGCCAAGACTACATCACCATTTTCATCGTAAAAACCTGTGACTAAACATTCTGAC
>JBMYPE010000007.1:0-18457 GCA_049600015.1 Kangiellaceae bacterium | reverse complement strand
GACTGGCCACTGTTTATATTATTATGAGTAGCTACGCTAAAGGAAAGCGAATTGATTGGTTTAAATTAGCTAAAGAATATACGGATGATGCTCTCATACTCGATCCGAACTCTTCCATTGCTTGGACTAATTTGGGACTAATTGAATTAGGTTATCGATATGATTTGAAGCAAGCAAAAAGAGCTTTTGAAAAGGCGATAGCCATAAATCCCAACAATGTCGATGCAAAACAATCACTGGCTGAGTTGTTTGCATTTACCTCTGATTATAAGCAAGCTTTAAAGATTTTAGAGGAAACATGGAGAAAGGATTCTATGAATCCGCTGTTAATAGCAGTTTGGGGCTCCACCCTAATGATGGATAAACAGTACGAGAAAGCGTTAGAAAAATTCGAGTTGGCTAAAAGTTTTGGTAGTCAAATGATCTGGCTTGATCGTGATATTGCTTATATTCATCAATGGCAAGGAAAAGACAAACTAAGCCTTGAATTTAGATATAAAGAAATGAAAAACATTGGATACTTTGATGCTGGTGATCAAGACTTTATTAAAGCAACAAAACAAAATGGGCTATTAGGTTTTTGGCAATGGCGACTTCCGTTACTTTTGAAAAAATGGCAAGCGGGAAAGTTGCACGGTTGTTATATTGCTGAAGCTTATGCCGGCATAAGAAATTACAAGAAAATGTTGCAATGGTTTAATACTGGACTTGAACAAAAAAGTGAAATTTGTTTTCAATTGGTGAAGCGCTCACCTGAATTCCATCATTTCAAAATGGAACCAGAGTTCAAATCATTGTTATCTAAATATGAAATAACAATTTGATTTGAATTCAATACTCCGGTTCGATTTTGTCTAAAAGGGTGCAAGCGTATCACTAAATAAATTTAGATTATTGCTTCTACTATCTCCGATTGGCAAAACCGGTTGGTCGGACATTTGGGTTGTTGTTATCTTTAGAGGGAGAACAAGTCCAATTACCTCCTTTTTTCTTGCAAGCCGCAAATTTATGCCCTTTTTTTCCACATTGATCTAACGCTCTTGATATAGAGCTACTCGACCCGCAACTCGCTTCTGTTGCAGATTGAACAGCCGGTAGCAATAGACCAGCGCGTTTGTTTTCGACACAGGGTAACTTAGCACTATCTGGATCCCATTTGCAGTCATCCTTTTTTTTCAATTTCTTTTTGCAGTCAGGAAGACGTGCATCGTTGGGATCCCATTTACAATCATCATCGGAATTATTATTTTGAGACATTAACATACCTCTTTTCAGTGTGAGGTTAGCTTTTTTCTTAGGTGCTGGGTGGCCTGCGCGCAAACAAGCAGCGGCCGCTTGATTTACTTTAGAGTCGGATACTTTAACCGTTTTTCCGTTCCCGCAAGTGATTGTGTGTTTGTTCCTTGCCTCAGCGTAGTTCATGGTAGTTACGCTAATTATTAGAACAAGATAAATAATACTTTTAAGTTTGTAAGTCATTTAAAATTCCTTAGTTTGTGGGTTAGTTAAAAAAATTATTTCTTGCTTTTACTTCTTTTCTTTTTTGTTTTAGGACTCTTTTTTGTCGCACTGGGTTTAGCTGGCAGTAGCGGACTAGTGGTTTGTTGATTTCCTTGTAAATCAGTTGGCGCTCCTCCACCGGTGTGAGATGGCAGAGTATTTAATCCTCCGTTCGGGAGTTGCAAGCCTGGCTGGACGCTGGCTCTTTCACAGGAAATTTGAAATGGTTTTCGGGGCGAGGAAAGAATAATTTTCTGACTATTATCGCCAACTATATTCAGTCCTTGCATGACATCTTGAGTCATTAACTTAGGGGCAATTCCGCCACCGGTGGACAATGTGGTTGTTGAAGGCGCAGACCAAATAAGATCACGAACTCGATTGATTCGTTTTGTTTGTCCTTTTTTAATTGAAAAGTTTTTAACACGAACATCCGCTAAACTCTGGCCAACAAAAACGGCTTTTCCACTAAAATCATTACCGGCCTTAATAGTGCCCGTGAATTTTATTTTAGTGGGGCAAATTTGGTTTCCAAAAGGTTTGTTAGAGCGTTTAAGCGGTTTAGCGTTTAATTTGATTGTGCTATTTCCAGCTTGTTGTAAGCTGCCTGGACCTCCGTCGCTACAATTCATTGAGTAACTTTTTTGAGCACTTTGAAACTCATGACTGACACCTATCACTCGCATTTTTCCACGTTCTTTGCCTGGACCATTAGCTACAGGGTATTCATGGGCAAAATTGGCATATCCTTGTTGATCGGTGGTGACTCGATGAATCTGAGAGAGTTTTTTATTAAAGGATTGGTCAATCTGTTCGTATCGAAAGCGAACGAGTTGATTCGGTTTGTTAGTATTTAAAGCACCTTTTAAATTGACTTTACATAATCCTCCCATAGTGACTTGTTTATCAATTTCAAGCGTTGTTCCACTAACTTCTATTGGTAATTGATAGTTCGACGCCTTGCATATAGCATTGACATTGAGATGATCAACAATCCTATCGGTAACCGGCGGATCACTAAATCCAACTCGTTTTTTACAGGTATAGTTTAGTTTTAGAGGGATTGACAACGCGTTATTAACGGAAAAGTCTGATGCTAATAATGTTTCAAGATCGAAACCTTGCTTCAACTTTTTATCGAGTTGATCGTTACATGCTTTAATAAGAGTAGGGTTGTCTGCAGAAAGAACTTTTTGTCCCAATAATCCATAAGTCACCCATTTTTTACCTCGATTAGAAGTAATACTTTTACTTTCGCCGTTGGGCACGGATGACCAATAAGAATCACCTCCTATCTCAACGCCAAATTTAGTAAGCCACCCTTTATCGCATCGCCCTCTAAATTCAATATTAATCACCGAAGATTGTGCATCGCTACGAGCGAAAATTGATTTGTCTACTAAGTGACTTCGTACTGAATTTGAAACGGGATTTTTAGACTCGATGCGCGCTTCAAATCCAGCATTTGCGCTCATTACAATTGAACAAAGAGTTATTGGTATCAAATTTAAATGTTTCATATTTTTACCTTTCATTGAGTATTAATCGATTTGAATGGGTTTTATTTTGCTTTGTGCGAGTAAACTTCCTGCGCTGTCATAGGCTGAAATTCGCCAGTAATAACTCACCTGTTTATTTAAGGAACTGAACACAAAACTACTTAAAAAAGTCTCGTTCATTGAAGCAGGTAAAAGCATTCCTCTAACCAAAGTGAGTTCGCTATTTATTGGAGTTTGGTTTACTGCGACTGAGGAATGTTCTTTTCTTTTTAAAATTTGTAACTGATATACATTGGTTTTTGGCACCTTAGGCCAGCTAAAAACGGTATCAATTGTTACTTTAGATGTATCAGGTTTTATGCCATGAATCATGGAGACCTCGTTGATTGCTGGGAATATTTGATAGCCAATAGTGGTACTGATAATTTCGCTTGGACAGCTAGTGTTGGTATTTTCATTAAGCTCTAATTGACCGATTTTTGTAACGCAAAACCTTACGTAGAACCGCCCAGTGTTTTGTGTAGGAAGTGTTGGGCTAAGAATTTCTGCTTGTTGTAAAGGGGATAATTGTTGGTTGACTAAAGTGAGATTTCTAAAGATAGGATCGCCAATTAGGGTTGATGCATCAGCGATTTGCCAGAAGCCTCTCAACATCCCTATTCCTTTGTAACTAATTGCTAGTTTTGCTCGTAGTAAACTTTGTTGTTGTGCGAACTGCACCTTGGTTTCATCGGTAAAGGTCAGTTCTATTCGGCTAATTTCTAATCGGTTGGCGGAGCCGCGAAATGCGTCGAGCCCCGGTGGCGTTGTTGAACTGTTGTCTTCTACTAGATTTACAAAAATAAATGCTGATTGGCTAGTCTCGGTGCCATCTTCAAAAAATCGTTGATATCTTAATTGCCTAATACCGGCAGACCACCAAGCTTGAGCTTGCTCAGCTGAAATAGTGAGTGACTCGATAACAGTGATTGGTTGCGGAGGCATGTTTGTGGGAGCCGTGACAGAAAGAGTTTGGTTGACACTTTGTAAGGCAAGAATTGAGTTAGCCGTTAAAAACTCGCCGACTTGAGAATTTGCATTAAGCTCACTTAAAGTGACGACCCAATTCAAATTACTTGTGATGCCGGTATTAATATTCACCTCTAACACGTTAGGCGTAACATTCACGTTGGTAATTTCGGCACGGCTAGTGAAAGAAATAAAGCAAAGTAAAATGAGGTAAACAAAGACATAAAAGTATTTCATTATTCTACACCTCCGCTCCAATAAACTTCGAATTTCAAAAGTAGTTGATAATTATCAACGGCATCTTGCAAACTAATTTCTCTCTCATTCCAAGTTGCATTGAATGCCACTTTTAAACCCGGATTGTTGCCTTCTGCTTTTTTTGCTAACCAATTTAAAGAAACAGATGATTGCTTGGTTTGATAGGTTTGCATAAGTAACTCCTCAGCAAACAGGCTGTCTTGTTTTAAAGAATTATGATTGAGATAAACAACAAGCCTATTAGTTAGAAAACTCATGTTGGCTTGAAACCCTAAGTTGAAACTAGTTTGTGAATTACCGCTTGAATGTTCCTTGTAATTTGATCGTTGAAGAGTCGGAGAAAAAGACCAAGCAGTTTGTGGACGATAAGTTAACGCTAGCGATGTGAATTGATTTTTGGTATTGGAGCGAGACGGTGCCAGCATAACGCCTTCGGGTGTTATTGAAAGAGCTCTATTGATATATTTGTTACGAGAATGCTGCAAAGACCAATTAAAATCGTCGTGTTGAAAAGCGGTCGAAAATTTTGAATCGAGAGTTTCATCATTGATATCGGCTCCTAGAATTAACGCATCGCTTAAATCTTGATTACGTTTGGACTTGCCTAATTGCACTGACAAAGTGGGGCGACCAATGGTTTTCCAAATGGATTTTTCCACCTCAACATTTGGAATATAAGATACTTGAAATTGATTTTGAGTTGAGTTTTGGGTAGATAGATTTTCGTTATTTTCAATGTTATTTCGTACTTTTAAAGCATTCACTGTTAGTTGTACTTGCGACCATGAAAATTGCATTGAACTTTGTGTGGTTTGTAAATCACCCGCAAGTCCCAGATTGGCCATCGAATAAAAACTTGCCCCTACTTTTTGTTGCTGAATGGAAAACTCCCAGAACAATGGGTTGATAGCTTCAAACCAATCTTTAAACTCGCCTCGACTATTGATCGTGACACGGTAACGACTTGCATCGCCTTCTTGTTCTGGTTCGCCATATCCAAATCCATCTAGATCGATTTGCGACTGCGCTTGTTCAGCTTGTAAATTGAGAGATTGTTCAAACCAATGGGAGCTAGTTGCTATGAACCAAGTTTTTCCTCCGTAACTTAATGGGTTAGTTTCAACACTAAACGGATCGTTATTAAATTTTATGCCTATACCATTGAGTTGAGAGCGCGCATCAAGATAGCCTGCTTGTATTGAAATTTGTGAGGGTTCTGTTTTGAACGGAATAAAGTTAATGGTCAGCCCTTCACTATGTGATTCTGTATGATGTTGTGGCAGGAACTTTCTTTCGGATGAAACACTCGGATCAGTATTCATCACAAATGCTTTTAAATCGTATCGACCTTGTTCATCATTGAGTCGAGCACTAATACCTCGACGGTTAAAGCTATTAAAAACCAATCCATTGTTTTCTATTGCTTGATTGCCCAAAGCAAATCCAAGGGTGCCAAACTTGGTGGGTTTTTCTACACCCACATAGTAATTAGGGATCTCCAGTTTTTCGCCACTCAAAGTGTTTCCATCGGAGCGGTGCTGCAAATCAACCCGAGTGGTTAAGTGATAATTCTGACCAAGACGCTTCGCTTGTATGCGTAATGCCGACTCGCTCAAGCGATTGACTCTTTCAACAAACTCGTCGTTTTGTTTAGAATTTAACGCGTAGCTAGCGGTAGTTGTTAGCTCTGCGTTGGTTTGCCAAGCTTCACGATAGAAAGTCAGTTCCTTGTGATAGATCGATTGAAACTCGCCATCATCATTCAAAACTTCTATTTTTATGGTGTATCGTCCCGGTGGCACTGCACCGGAGTGATTGAAATAGAGAGAGCCCGAGTCTAACACCAGCATGGCGCTTATATCATAGTCGCCCAATGATGCGCTGAGATCGTTCAAATTTAATCGGGATTTATGCTCAACTTTGATTTCTATCTTAAATGGCGCTGAGTCATCTAGATTAATTTTTGTGCTGGCATGAACATTTGTAAATAGCAAAAACAAGCAACCAATCAGTACTGCATCGTTGCTAAATCTTCGCAAAAGCATTTTAAGAAAATGTGAGAGTGCAGAAAAATTCATACTAATTATATTTGACCCATATGTTATCCATCATCATGGAAACTAATCATTGTGGGTAAATATTAAAATAGCGGTGATGGGTAAATCTTGAGGTAAACTTGACTGAGCTGTGACTAAGTTTATTGAACCTAATAAGCGCTTTTAAACCGGATTGTTCATGGAACAAGTCACAATTGGTCACATTCTTTTGAAATTATGAGTGGTTTGCTAATCTAATGGCATACTTTTGAGAGAAGAGCTATTTGGTTAAATAGCTCATACTGTGGAGTAACTGTTTATCTGAAATTTTTAAACAAGTTGATAAATCCAAGAGTTTATCGCAAATGATTAAGTTAAACATTAAACCTAAAATGCATGACGTCGCCATCTTTGACTAAATAGTCTTTCCCTTCCAATCGCCATTTTCCGGCTTCTTTCGCACCAGCTTCTCCGTTAAACTCGATAAAGTCATCGTAGGAAACAACTTCTGCTCGTATAAATCCTTTTTCAAAGTCTCCATGAATGACGCCCGCAGCTTGTGGTGCGGTGGCATCAATTTTTACTGTCCAAGCTCTCACTTCTTTAACGCCAGCGGTAAAGTAAGTCTGAAGTTGCAGTAGTTCATAGCCCGAGCGTATCACTCGATTTAAGCCGGGTTCTTTTAGCCCCATTTCTTCAAGAAACTCTTCTTGTTCTTCGGATTCCAATCCGGCTATTTCTGACTCCATTGAGGCACAGATAGAAACTACAGTGGCGTTCTCTTTTGCAGCTAGTTCTTTGACTTGTTCTAAGTAAGGGTTGTTTTCAAAACCATCTTCACTAACATTAGCAATATACATCGTCGGTTTGCTAGTGATCATTTGCATACGTTTGATTGCCACTTTCTCATCTTTGTCCCAATCACCCGCTCTAATGGGTAGACCATCATCCAATAAGACTTTAAATTTGGTGAGTAACTCAACCAGTGCTTTAGCTTCTTTGTCGCCGCTTTTTGCTATTTTAGTATTTCTTAAGATTTGTTTTTCAACCGACTCTAGGTCTGCAAGTGCTAACTCTGTGTTGATAACCTCTATGTCATCTAATGGATCTATTTTATTTTCAACATGAATCACATCATCATTTTCAAAGCATCTAACCACGTGTGCAATCGCATCTGTTTCCCGAATATTACCCAAAAACTGATTACCTAAGCCTTCACCTTTAGAAGCGCCTTTTACAAGTCCTGCGATATCGACAAATTCCATAGTGGTTGGAAGAACTTTTTCTGGGCTTACGATTGCGGCTAATGCATCTAGTCGCGGATCAGGCATAGGCACTATGCCTGTATTAGGTTCAATGGTACAAAAGGGGTAATTTTGTGCGTCAATGCCCGCATCAGTGAGCGCATTGAATAAAGTTGATTTGCCGACGTTAGGAAGTCCGACTATGCCACATTTAAAACCCATTAGGATTCTCCATAAAATAAAACCAAAAGATCAAAACATTTTATAATACAGAGGAAAGGATGGTACAGAAAAAGAAAGTTTCTAAGAAAATATATCCACTAGTATCTGCTAATGACATTCTTTTAAATCTTACTCTGTGTGTCTCTGTGTCTCTGTGGTAAATATTCTTCTGTCTTTACAAATTAGCTCTAAAACCATGCATATGTTGCATGACTTTATCGTGTTGTCCATTAATGATATTACCGGTGTGTCTTAATGCTTCGTCGATACTTTCATCAATGGCTCGCTGTTCATTTTGTGCTGCTTTTCCAAGGACATAATTAGTGACTTGGTTTTTATTTCCCGGGTGGCCTATACCAATTCTTAATCGGTAGAAATCTCGATTATTGGCAAGCGAGCTAATGATATCTCTTAGACCATTGTGGCCGCCGTGACCGCCTGATTTTTTTAGTTTGACGGTTCCAGGTTCGATATCTAATTCATCATGTGCAACTAATATTTCATCGGGCATGATTTTATAGAAAGTGGCAACCGCGCCCACAGACTTCCCACTTAAATTCATAAAGGTATTAGGCACGAGTAATCGGCAATCGTGACCATCAATGTTTCCACGACCAATATGACCGAAAAATTTTGTGTCTAGTAAGAGGGGGGCATTAAAACTATTAGCCAAGGCATTAACATACCATGCACCAGCATTGTGTCTTGTTTGTGAATATTGAGGGCCTGGATTTCCAAGCCCTACAATAAGTTTTATCATGATCTTCAGCTATTCATCTTAGTAAGTAGTGGTACTCACTAATCTAAAAGCCTATTCTGCTTCTGGCTCGGCAGAACCGTCAGCCGCATCTGTAGAGGCTTCTTCATCCGCATCGCTAGACACCGCTGCTCTTGCCTTATGAATAGTTGCGATCGCGTGGTCATGATCTTCACCTTGAGCAAGCTCAACAATTTCAACGCCTTTAGGTAGAACAATATCAGATAAATGTAGAATTTGATCCATTTGCATTTCAGCCATGTCAATTTCGATATATTCTGGTAAGTTCTTAGGTAGACAGGCTACTTCAACAGTAGTATAGCTATGATTAATTACGCCGCCTTCTTTAACACCCGGACAGTTTTCTTCGTTAATGTAGTGAAGTGGTACACTTGTGTGAAGTTTTTCGTTTGCACTGACTCGCATAAAATCCATGTGAGTGACTTTAGGCTTATAAGGGTGACGTTGTAAGTCTTTTAAAATAACTTTTTGCTTAGTCTTACCAGCTTGCAAAGTTAAAATATGAGAGTAAAAAGCTTCATCTTCAAGATGCTTTAATACGTCTTTATGGTTAATTGATAGTGGCTGTGGCTTTTTGCCTGCACCATAAACAATGGCTGGTATCTTGTCTTCTAAACGACGTAGGCGGCGGCTCGCACCTTTCCCCAAGTCATCACGAAGTTCAACATTTACTACAAATGAATCACTCATTTTATTTCTCCAATAAGAATTTAGTTACACCCCTCGACCGCGACCAGTTCGAAGGTATTTACCCTTTTATGAGCGAGAGCTAATAAAAAGGGCGCGAATTATAAAGGAGAATAAAAATAAGAGCAATATAGAAAGCTCTTTATGAGGATAAAATAAGTCTATTTGTTTCTTGCTCCCCTGTGGGAGTATGAGATCTCGTGAATATGAGAAATCTGGTGAACATGGAAGATTAAAAGATTACTCCATAAACATAGTGCTAAGTGATGCTTCATCATGAATTCGTCTAATTGACTCGCCTAACATTCCTGATAAAGTGAGTACTTTAATGCGGTCACAATTTTTTGCATCTTCACTTAATGGAATGGTGTCTGTCACTACTAACCTATCAAGTGACGAATTATTAATATTTTCAATTGCTTTACCAGACAAAACAGCATGAGTAGCGTAAGCGGATACACTTTTAGCACCATTTGCTTTTAATGCGCCAGCAGCTGTGCATAATGTTCCAGCGGTATCTACCATATCGTCCACTATAATGCAGTCTCTGCCTTCTACGTCCCCGATGATGTGCATCACTTCTGCTTTGTTCGCCTCTGGTCGACGTTTATCTATTATCGCAAGTTCAGAATCATTAAGACGTTTTGCAACGGCTCTAGCCCTCACAACACCGCCAACATCTGGTGATACTACTATTTCATCCCCTGTGGCATTTTTTTGGATATGTTCAATTAATATAGGGGTTGCGTAGACATTATCCACCGGAATATCAAAAAAGCCTTGAATTTGATCGGCGTGTAAGTCAACGGTTAACACTCGGTTTATGCCCACCACTGCCATCATATCAGCCACGACCTTCGCACTAATTGGAACTCTGGCACTTCTGACACGTCTATCTTGACGTGCGTAGCCAAAATAAGGCACAACCGCCGTAATTCTTCCCGCAGATGCTCTATGTAACGCATCGGCCATGATGACTAACTCCATTAAACTTTCGTTAGTTGGCGCACAAGTAGACTGGAGAATAAATACATCCATGCCTCTTACATTTTCCAAAATTTCTGTGTTGACTTCACCATCACTAAATCGCGAGACTTTGGCTTTGCCAAGTTGTATCGCTAAGTAATCAGCAACCTTTTCAGAAAGCTCAGGCGTCGCATTGCCACTGAATAACATAAGCTCAGACATAATGTTTCTCCGCAAGTTTGGAAGAGTAATGGAAATTAAAATAGGGAGGTAATAGGGCGTTTTTTGCAGATTTGTAATTTGCTAAGATATAACGATTGAACTGAATGATAAATTGAGCAAATGATGGAAGTGCAAGAGATGAGGCTGAAAGGTGGTTTGCTATGAAGAAGCTTTCCATCGTTTTATAATTCTCATCTAACCGTTTTAGAAAGAAAGTGGCTGGGATGGCAGGATTTGAACCTGCGCATGACGGGATCAAAACCCGTTGCCTTACCGCTTGGCGACATCCCAGCAATGTTACTGCTTACTTTTTGCTAATTTCACATCTACGTCAATATCTTAATCACACTAATCACTTAATTAAGTATGTCGTGTATCGGCGATTTAGCAATTCCGCGAGCTACAAATGTTAACCAACGTGGGTCACTTTGTGCCGCTATTTTACCTGCTTCTTCTTGATTGTCAAAAACAGCAAATAAACTACTTCCAGAACCTGTCATTCTCGCATTTTTATTATGACTTTTCAGCCACTTAAGCGCATCTGACACTAAAGGATTTGAGTCGCATACAACATTCTGCATGCTGTTAAAACCTTTAAATGGAAGCCCCAGTGTTTCGAGGTCGCGTATTGTGATGGCTTTGCTATTTCTTGTCAATAGTGGATTTGAAAAAATATTTTGTGTTGATACAGAGCAGTTAGGTTGGATCACCAAATAATAAACTGAAGGCAGTGTGAATGGCGTAATTTTCTCTCCAATACCTTCTACAAAAGCACTTTGACCCCGTACAAAGAAAGGTACATCCGCACCCAAAGATTCTCCAATTAAAGCGAGTTCATCAATATTCAAACCGATCGACCACAAGTGATTTAAACCAATCAACGTACTAGCACAATCGGAACTGCCACCTCCGACACCGCCACCTACAGGTAGGTTTTTGGTTAAGTGAATATTAACGCCTGTTTGATGCTTTAATTTGCTTTGTAATAGGGTCGCGGCTCGAATAACCAAATTATCTTGAGATTCAAGTTCTTTTTGATTACAGCTAAAACTGATCTTCGTTTGATTGGTTGTTTCGATTTCCAATTTGTCGCCAAAATCCAATAATTGAAAGTAACTTTGTAGCAAGTGATAACCATCATTTCGCTGTCCAATAAACTGTAAAAATAGATTTAACTTTGCCGGGCAGAGAAGTGTGAGTTTACTCATAAAAGTCCCAATCTTTAGCAACCACTTTTAAACTTAAACTTGGATGTTGAGCATTGATCATTTTTGGTAAAATGAATCCGCTGTATTTTTTATACTTTGAAAAATCAATTTCCCACAACTCAAAAGTGATCTGTTTAATTCTGCCAAATGAATCCCTTGTGATGACCTCTTTTGGATCGCCAGATGGCAATCCTTTAACCCAACTACTGAGTTGCTTAATGGGAAAGCTCCATCCTAACGACTGGTACAAAAGCGTTTCAATATCGTCATGGTAAAGTTTATCTGATTTAGAAACTTCTAGTGAGGCTGTATTTTTTTCTTGAATAATGTGTGCGATGGTCACGCCAAAAGCGCCAGTTAAATAGAAGTCGAAAGTGTCGTTGTTTTTCTTCCAATTGAGTGTGGCAGTATGACTTTCATTCGGCAGTCGAATAGCCACTCTCGCATTGAGTTTCCAGTGGTCTATTTTTTCTAATGGAATGCCAATGTTCGAATCAATTTTAACTAATTGTTTGGTTGAACAAGCACTTATGACTATTGTTGCTACAAGAACAAATATGATTCTTAAATACATTTTTTATTATTCTTTTTTCTCGGTTTCATCTTCTAAAATACCAAGCCTTTCTTTTGTCATTTTTAACAGATAATTATCAGGTTGCAGTGATTCAGCTTTCTTAAAATAAAACTCGGCTTGTTTTTTATCTTTTTTTACCCAATAAACTTCAGCTAAATGTGTTGCTACTTCAGCGCTCGGAGATAGCTTGAATGAAGCGGAGAGGTATTTGATTGCTTGATCTAAATAGCCTTTTCTGTAAGCAAGCCAACCTTTGCTGTCTATCACCGCGGCATTATTAGGCATGGCCAAAAATGCTGCCTCAATAAGTCCCGATGCATAATCAAGCTCCTGGTTTATGTCCACCAAGGTGTAACCTAAGGCATTTTTTATGTTATTGTTTTCTGGTTGAATTTTGAGTAACTTTTTGAAATCTGTCACCATTTCATCGAGTAAGCCTAGCGGTTCTTTGTATAGGGCTCTGGAATATAAATAGTCAGTATTATCCGGGTCTTTTTTCAACGCGTTTGTTAGCCAGTCTACTGCATTTTGATAAAAATGATTGGATTGAAAAAATGCCGCAACAGTTAAATTGTATTGCTGTAAATCATTTTCTGTTAATCGATCTTTTGACTGAGTGAGTGTATCGGTAAACAATTTATTTAATGCGACAGGGTCTTCCTCCATAGAATCAAACTTGATTTTTTTAATCAAAAATGAAAATTCTGCTGGGTAAATTTCTAACGCAGAATCAAGTAGGTCTCGCGCCTTATTTTCATCTATATGTTGTTTGAGAATCTCAATTTCGATATTGAGAAAACGAATATTGGATTTTTTATTAACTTTATATTCTGAGTTTCTAACCAGATTAAGCGCTTTATCAAAGTCTTTATTAATTACATGTAATTTTGCCAATTCAATCTTTGCACTGGTTAAGTAAGGACCCGACTCTACTAAGTCATAGCAGGCAATTGCTTGTGCAAAATCTTTGGCAATTACCGCAGAACTGCCACAGAAAAAATAAGTACTTTGAGGCTTATAATCTGTACCTAGTAGTTTTCTGTATTGTTGTAAACTTTCTTTTGGTCGGTTAGTGGAAAAATAAATAGCACCTAAATAAAAGCGAGCTTCGAGATTATCAGGAAACTGTTTTAACAGAGTTAAATACTGTTGTTCAGCGAGTTGGTGCTTTTTTAAGTCATATAGTAATTGACCTAAAAGTAAGGATATCTCTTTTGAATCAGGTCGCTCTAAATGTAAACCACGCAAATAAGCTTCCGCCTTTTCATCCTGCCCCGTTTGATAATAAAGTTTGGTTTTTAGATCAATCGCCGGAAGAAAGTCGCTTTTAACTTTCAATGCACTTTCTACAACCGCAAAGGCTTGACCATAGATGTTTTTAGGTGTTTTTGATCGGGATGCAAAATGAGTCATATAATTTGCCCAAGCCGTTTGCACAGAAGGCGATTCTGGATAGGCTTGGCTTAACCGAGCAAAATAGACGTTCACCACTCTAGGCGATTGTGATTGGCTAATTTCGTTGAGCAATAAAAGTCGATTATGTTCACTTTTTTGAATTTTAAATAGTTTTTCAGTTTCTGAGAGAGCCGATACGAGATCTTGGTGTAATAACAGGCTTCCAATCTTGAGGTTAAATGCATTCATATTATCTGGAGATAATTCCAACCATAAATCCGCTGCTTGCATTATTGCTAGTATATCTCCGGCTCGTTTAGCTGAGTTAATGCTCAATTTGATGAGATCCATACTATTCGATAACTTGGCAGATGCGAGATAGTACGAGGTCGCTAACTCATGGTTTTCATTAAATGACGCTAAATCAGCAGCAATGATCATTTCATAGAGTTCTGTACGCTCGGCTAGTGTTAAATGGGAAATGTCTGCTAATTCGTGTGTTTTATGCTCGGTTTTAAACTGATTGGTGTGCTGGTCACTTGCTCCTTTAGTCTTTAAATTAGCGCAACCCGAAACTAGACCAAACAAGAGTAGTAAGGCAAAAATGTTGACTAGCTCTTTTTTATTTAAGGGAGAGTTTGAAATCAGGTGGCTTAATTTGAACTGTTGTTGTTTCATAAAACGTCTCTAAAAAGAAATTCTGAGATTTTAACTAGCAATCTGCATTGGTGGTATTGCTGTTTAGATAATAGAGTAAACACCTGTTTATCTGGATTATCAATAACTTTGCGATTATCATAGTGCTTAGTGACGAAAGCAAACAATTTTGAGCAAAATGTGAATGATAAGTTCCTTCGTTTTAAACTCTAAACAGCAAAAAAACCTATTATTGCGAATAAAGACCATAAAAGCTGTAAATAATTGCATGAGACGGTGTATTGTGCCGGTATTATGCGTTATTAATACTTTATCTATCTTATTAATTAAAGCTTAGCAAGCTTTACTCATTTACTCATGCCCATTTCTATTTTAGGAATCAACCATAAGACTGCGCCAGTCGCGATCCGTGAAAAAGTTGCCTTTTCGCCAAATGATATTAATCAAGCATTAGTTGACCTTAAATCTAGAACGAATGTTGATGAAGTGGCGATTGTCTCAACTTGTAATCGAATGGAAGTTATATATAGACATTTGAGTCATAACGAAAATTCAGATATTGAGAATGATCAAGCACAAATTGTAAATATGGAATCTGAAGTTCAACTATGGTTGGCCGAATTTCATCGGTTAGAGCCTGATGATTTTAGATCGCATACCTATAGTCACCATAAAGATGATGCTGTTACCCATTTAATGCAAGTCTCATGCGGTTTAGACTCAATGGTTTTAGGTGAACCGCAAATATTAGGTCAAGTAAAGGATGCGTATGGTTATGCTAAAAATGCGGGCACCTTAGGACTTTACCTAAACCAGCTGTTTCAACAAACATTTTCAGTGGCGAAACAAGTCAGAACGGAGACTCAAATTGGGGAAAGTGCGGTTTCTGTTGCTTATGCGGCAGTGACTTTAGCTAAACGTATTTTTGCAGATTTTAGCCAAGTGAATGCGTTGTTTATTGGCGCTGGGGAAACAATAGAGCTTGCTGCTCGACATTTAAAACGACAAGGGGTTGTGAATATTAATGTAGCCAACCGAACTGTTGAGCGGGCGCAAACGTTAGCGAATGAATTTGCTGGTTTAGCACATAGTTTGACATCACTTCCTGAACTTGTTGAAAAAGCAGACATCATCATTAGTTCCACTGCCAGCCCGGTTCCTATTATTGGAAAAGGTCTAATGGAAAAGGTGATGTTTGTGCGTAAACATCGAGCCGTATTTATGGTTGACTTGGCCGTCCCAAGAGATATTGAGTCACAAGTGGGTAAAATAAGTGATGTTTATCTTTACACCGTCGATGACATGCATGGTGTGATTCAAGAAAATCAAAAACAAAGAGAAAGCGCAGCTAAAGAAGCAATTGGAATTATTAATCACCATAGTCAAAAATATTTGACTTGGTTACAGTCGTTATCCGCGGTTTCATTGTTAAAAGACTATACGCAACAATGTGAAATATTAAAAAACAGTGAAAAGGAGCGTTCATTGACCAAGTTAGAATCTTTGGGTTTAAATTTTGCAGATAGTGATTTAGTTAGTTTACAAAATATCATCATCGAGTTGAGTAATCGGCTTAGTCAAAAAATGATGCATTCTCCTAGACTTTCTATTAGAAGTGCTGGCGAAAGTAAAGATAACAAAGCACTAGAAATATTGACTGAAGCATTATGTTCAGATCAAAAACAAAAAGTTAACAAATAATTTTTATATAAAGTAAAAAATACGAGTAATAAAAATAATGAAAGATTCAATCATCAGTAAACTAGAAACACTCGCAGAAAGGCAAGAAGAAGTCGGTCATCTTTTAGGCGATTCTGAAGTTATTTCTGATCAAAATAGATTTAGAGAACTTTCTAAAGAATATTCACAGTTAGAAGAAATTGTTGCTTGTTTTAATAAATATAATCAACTCATGGAAGATCTCGCTAGCGCGGAAGAAATGATGAAAGATCCCGATGAAGATATGCGGGAAATGGCTAATGAAGATTTCAAAGAGTGTAAAAAACAAATAGAACCAACAGAAATAGAATTACAAAAACTACTGTTACCCAAAGATCCTAATGATGGCAAAAATATATTTTTAGAAGTAAGAGCGGGAACAGGTGGCGATGAGGCTGCTCTCTTTGCGGGCGATCTATTTAGAATGTATAGCCGTTACGCAGAAAAAAATAGATGGCAAGTTGAAGTGATGAGCGAAACTAGAAGTGAGCAAGGAGGATATAAGGAAATTATTTGTTTAGTTTCTGGCAACGATGTTTATTCAAAGTTAAAGTTTGAATCTGGCGCACACCGTGTTCAACGAGTACCAGAAACTGAGTCTCAAGGGCGTGTACATACCTCTGCTTGCACCGTAGCAGTGATGCCAGAAGCAGATGAATTAGATGATATAGAAATCAATACCAATGATATTAGAGTCGATACCTTTCGCGCATCAGGTGCTGGTGGTCAGCACGTTAATAAAACAGATTCAGCCATAAGAATCACCCACTTACCAACAGGGCTTGTTGTGGAGTGTCAGGATGGTCGTTCGCAGCATAAAAATAAAGCACAGGCTTTGAGTGTTTTAAAATCTCGGCTTTTATCTGCTCAAGAAGAAAAAGCACATAGTGAACAAGCGGAAGAAAGAAAAAGTTTAGTAGGAAGTGGTGACCGTTCTGAAAGAATTAGAACCTACAATTTTCCACAAGGCAGAATGACAGATCATAGAATTAACTTAACTCTTTATAAACTAGACGAAATTATGCAAGGAGATTTGAATCAGTTGTTAGAACCTCTTAACAGTGAGTACCAGGCCGATCAATTAGCGGCACTTTCAAATTCTGATTAATCTACTTAGAGACATTATTTGATGAAAAATAATGAATGTAAAAAAGCAATTTGCGATGTTTTATTAGTCGGTGGAACTCATGGAAACGAGCTCACGGGTATTCATTTAGTTAATCACCTTAAAAAGACACACTTACAAAAAAAGTATCCGGAATTTAATCTCGATTTTTTACTTGCAAACGAAGCTGCTCGAATTGAAAATAGAAGATATATAGATGTCGATCTCAATCGCTGCTTTAAAGTTGAAGACTTAAATAACCCTAATCTAAAAAGTAAAGAAGCGTTACTCGCAAAAGATATCAATAACAAATACGGCCCCAAAGCCGGAACAGTTGGAGCGGAAACATCTCAACCCAAAATGGACTTTATTATTGACCTGCATACCAGTACAGCAAATATGCAAACCAATATTGTCATCACACGCATAGACAAATTTCATTTGCAGTTGGCTTCTTTTCTTAAAGAAAAATTGTCAGGCGTCACGATTACTTCTGAAGCAGAATTACTAAATGATCACCATTTTTTAGAAAGCATTGCACCACGTGGTGTTTTGATTGAGATAGGTCCAATAGCGCAAGGATGTATCGAGCACCCAATTATGGAACTTACACAGCAGGCGTTGTTGGCCTGTTTAGATTTTGTAGATTTATTCAATAATGATCAAGTTCCAGTGTTGCCCAAAGTCTTGAACACTTATAGTTACTATTCTAATTTAACTTTTCCCACCGATAGTTCTGGAGCCATTTCTGCGAGCATTCATCCATCGTTGTTGGGTAAAGCTTATCCAAAATTAAAAAAGGGCACACCTGTTTTTATAACTTTTGATGGTGATGCTATTATTTATGAAGGTGAATCCACAAATCTCGCGTTCATTAATGAAGCGGCTTACTATGATAAGCAAATTGCAATGTGCTTATGTGAGCAGGCTAGTTATTCACTTGAAACATATCAGCGAATAAAATGACGGTTGATGAAGCCCTTACCTTTTCTCGGAATGAACTTGGAGGCGAGCAAGCTTTCGTCGATTCAACATATTTACTGAGTTATGTTTTAAAAAAGAATTTTACCTGGTTGAAAACTTGGGGAGATTTCTCGCTTTCTTTTGAACAGGAAACTACATTTCGGCATTTGGTTGAACGACGAGTTAAAGGTGAACCCGTTGCCTATATTTGTGGTGAAAAGGATTTTTGGACGTTAACCTTGAAGACAAATCCATCAACTCTAATTCCTAGGCCAGAAACTGAATTATTAGTCGAGAAAGCGCTGGAGTATCTTTCGGAAAAACCTAAAGCAAATGTGTTGGATTTGGGGACTGGAACTGGTGCCATTGCATTAGCGATAGCTTCAGAGAGGAAGCAGGATCAAATCATTGCATCC